>JALVWI010000001.1 GCA_027038335.1 Campylobacterales bacterium
TGACTCTCAAGGTAAAACCGAGAGTTGCAAGTGATGACAAAGTAACCCTACAAGTCAATACCATACTTGAAAATGTTGACAAAAGTGATACTGCGGTCAATTCAGACAGACCTACTACTACAAAACAAGAAGTAAAAACACAAGTCATAGTAACAAACGGAGAAAGTATAGTCATTGGCGGACTTTTGCAAAACACTCAGTCTATAAATAGACAAAAGATACCTATTTTAGGTGATATTCCTATTTTAGGCGGACTTTTTAGACATAAAGAAACAAGTTTTGATAAAAAAAGTATAGTTGTTGTTCTAACTCCTTATATCATCTCTAAAAGTTCAAGCTTAGGAAAACTTCAAAAATTTTTAGCGATTTATGGAAAAATACAAAAAGAGTACAATAAAAATATATTTTCCAAAATAGAAAAAAAAGTCAAAAAAGATCAACCTAAAGTCAAAAAAACAGACTATACAACCTTTGATGATATGATGGATGACCACTAGATATGAAACCCTTAAGTTTTAAAAATACAAATAATAATGAAAATAAGCTTAGAGCCAAGAGCTTAGAGCTTAGAGTTTCTGGTCTGTGGTTGCTGGTCTTTGGTCGCTCAATCCAAAGGATTTTCAGGTGAAAGATATACTCTCTTTTGAACCTTATCATGATATAGATCTAAAACCGGTAGAGATAGAAGGAGTAGATACAAAACAGACACTTAAAAATTATCTTTTATTTGCAAATATAGAAGATAAAACAGTAGCTTGTAGTTCCAAAGAGTATCTTCCCGTATCTCTTGCCTATTTTGCCAAGCTAGACATAGAGTACCCTTTTGTTATACTTGATGATGACTCTTATGAAAAACTATACAATAAATACTTAGAGTTAAAAGCTGATAAAGAGATAGTCTCTATGCAAGAAAGCAGTGAAGAGGATACTAGCGAAGAGGAGTTTTCTCTAACAGAGTTTTTAAGAACTTCTTCAGATATACTCTCTTCCGAAGAGTCAGCCCCTATTATTAAATTTGTCAATTCACTCTTTTATCAAGCTATTAAAAAAAGAGCAAGTGATATACATATAGAAACACACGAAAAAAGTGGTGAGGTTAGATTTAGAATTGATGGAGTTTTGAGTAAAAACGCAGATCTTGATACCGGCATAGTAAAACTCATCATAAGTCGTATAAAAGTTATATCAAACCTTGATATAAGTGAAAACCGTATCCCTCAAGACGGCAGAACCCAAGTAAAGATATCAGGTAAAACGCTTGATGTAAGGGTATCGATACTGCCTACTTATTACGGCGAAAAGGTTGTCATGAGGATACTTATGCAAAGTGAAGATATTCCTCATATAGATGAGCTTGGTTTTTCTAAAGCCATATCAAACCATTTTGAGCCGCTTTTGAACCACTCTCACGGCATTATACTAGTAACCGGACCTACAGGAAGCGGAAAGTCCACCACACTTCATGCTTTCTTGCAAAAGATAGCAACTCCTACTAAAAATATCATAACCGTTGAAGATCCGGTAGAGTATAAAGCAGACAATATCAACCAAATACAGATAAATGAAAAAGTAGGACTTACCTTTGCCTCAGCTTTGAGATCTATCCTTAGGCAAGATCCAGATGTTATCATGATAGGTGAAATAAGAGATGAAGAGACTGCCACTATGGCTATTAGAGCCGCACTTACAGGACACTTAGTCCTTTCTACGCTCCATACAAATAACTCCATAGCAACTATCACAAGACTTCATGACATGGGGATAGAGCCCTTTTTGCTCTCTTCGTCGATCCTTGGAGTACTTTCACAAAGACTTGTAAGGATACTTTGTCCACACTGCAAAGAAGAAGATACTTTAGCAGAAAACTATATAGATCAGTATGATTTACCCAAAGATAGAGTTTACTATAAAGCCAATGGATGTAAAGAGTGTAACTACACGGGATATAAAACACGAAAAGTTATAGGTGAATTTTTAAAACTGGACAATGACTTAAAAGAGCTTTTTAAAACCACTATGAATGAGCACGAGATAAAGAATTTTCTCTTAAAAAAAGGTTACCGTACATTGACCGATGAGTTAAAAGAGCTTTTATTAAGAGGTGAAACATCACTTGAAGAGGCAGTTAGAGTCGGACTCAATGATGAGTAAAAAAGCTTTTACACTTCTTGAAGTTCTTATAGCCATAGCTATATTTTCCATAGTTGCCATAGAAGTTTTAAAGATAAGCTCAACTCATAAGCAAATATCATCTTTTATCCATCAAAAAGAGCAATTGTCTCAAAAAGTTTCTTTTGTTATAGATACACTTCCTATAAAAAAAGATGAAAAAAAGATATATTTTAAAGATTTTGTAAAAAATCTTTACTTAAAGGATTCTTTACTTAAAAGATTAGATACAAAGATTTTTTATAAATGCTCTATCATTCAAACTTTTGATGAAAACGGTGATGAAAATAGTACGGAAAATAGTACAGATAATGATAACAAACAAAAAGCTACAACACTTTTTTACATATATAAACAAAATTTTCAAAATAAAAACGGAAGAAGCATCCATATATATAGGATAGTTCGTAGATGAACGATACAACTCAAGAAAGAAAAGCTTTTACTTTGGTTGAAATTATCATAGCCATAGCGGTTTTTTCTATCGCAGTTTTTGTTATGTATGGAGTTTTATCACAAATAAAAAAGCAAAAAGAGACTTTTTATAAAAAATATGAAAAAACTAACCGTTTAGTAGAGTTAAAAAGAGTTATATACCAAGACTTTACCAATGCCCAGGATATAAAAACCGATGCAAAAAAAGATATAGCACTTTTTAAAAGTACAAACTCACTCTACGGCATAACAAATCCATACATTTTATATATACTGAAAAATTCCACCCTATATAGAGTAGAATATATCAAAAAATTAAATACAAATTTAAGAGGTATAGATACAAGATATTTAAGAGTATTAACACTTCTTAAAAAATGCAAATCCTTTAAGATAAATCTAAGCAAAGATACTCTCTCTATATGGATAATTGCAAAAAAACCTATATTTGTGCATATAGTAAATGTTAAAAATTATACAAAATAGCCATAAAACAATATATAACGACCATTATTTAAGATTTGTTTTATAGTAGATAGTATATAATAGCACCAAGATAAAATTTTACCTTTGGCATTCATGTGTGTGATGTAAGACCAAAGCAAAATTTTTGCAAAAATTTTAAAAAGGAGTCTAAATGACTAAAAGAATTCTTTCAACGGTTGCCGCAGCGGCAATTTTGACAACAGGCGCGATGGCTTTTGATAGTTTCGGGAGTATGGAATATAATACAACTAACAATGCTACAGAAACAACACAAATGGCAGTAGCAGATAATGGTTTTGGACAAGCATTGATCTTCCCAGCATATTTTGTTGGTGGAGGTTGGCAAACAACTCTAAGAGTTATCAACACCGGTGATGCAGCTACAGTAGCTAAGGTTGTATTGTATGCCGGTAGCGATTCACATGAAGTAAGAGACTTCAATATTTATCTTTCAGCCCATGATGAATGGGTAGGTACCATCAAAATAGATCCTACTGACAATAAAGCTAAGATCATATCTACAGATGAGTCAGCACCATTATTGGGTGGTGGTATGGCTAGTAGTGCAAAACCTATGGTATCTGGAGAGTTAAATAGTAACTCCGGTTATGTAGAAGTTATTGGATGTGCTTCTACAACAAGCAATAATGGAGCACACCAGCTACATGCAGAGCTAAGAGAGGCATACCAAAACTTAGCTAAAACTGATAGGAATTTTAAGAATATTGGTACAACAACAACAGCATTTAAAAATGGTGTTTTATATACAAACCCAAATGGTGTAGGTACTACCGGACTTGTTCCTTTAGTAAACTTAACTGCAGCAGGTGATACAAGTAGTGACAACAATGGAAGTAAAACTTTCACATTTACTGCACCTAGCGGTAATTTAATTGGTGATGTTAGGATGACAAACACTGAAAATGGAACAGATATGGATATGCCTGCAGTTGCTCTAGGCGGCGTTACAACTGCTAATAACGCCTTACTATTTGTAGAAGGTGAGGCAGCAAATGTACTAGACAGAGACATTGACGGAAATACAACTTCAGTATTTTATAATCAAGATGCATTGAATGCAGATTCAACTATTTTTGATCACAGTAAAGTATATATGACTTACGGTGGAACAACAAGTTTCAAAGATAATTATTTACTTGTTACAAATCCATTCAAAAGAATTGCTATTGAAAATCATGTTGACGGTAGTTATGGAGAAACAAATGCTACAAAAGGTACAGGTTCTTTAAGTATTACACCTAGCATTTATAACCAAAAAGAGGATATTTATACACCTCAAACAACAACTCAATTTTCACCTGCCAATACTTTTACAGGTGCACCTATAATGAAACTATATAATGAAGTTTCAGCAACAGAGAGCAGTCATAGTAAAGATAGCGATACTATAAGCTATTATCTAGGTGTTGCAAATCAAGATTCAAATAATAACTATCAAAATGGATATGTTATATTGCAAAATATTGATAGTGCTAAATCTATACCTGGTATAGTTACTCAAATGTTAGCAACTCAGCCTAAAAGTGGTACTGTTGTAACCAATTGGGTACCTGCTCACGCTAATTAATAAGCTAGAGTAGTTTCTATATATCAAAGGAGGTGGGGCAGAACGCCTCCCTCCTTTTTTAGTTTATATAAATAAAGAAAGGAAAAATATGAAAAAAACTAGTATAAGTATAATAGCTTCAAGCATTGTACTATCTGGTGTACTTATGCTTTCTACCGGTTGCGGTAGTAGCAGCAGTTCAGCTTCTACAGGTAGTGGAAGTAGTAGTTCTGCATCTTCTCAAAAGAGTGTGACTGCAGTAGATGGATATATCATAGGAGCTACCGTAACAGATGCAAAAGGTACATCATCAAAAACAGATGTAAACGGTGTTGCGACAGCTTCATTTGATCTTAGTGCTCCTTTAACATCAAACGGCGGTGTTATTGATGCAAATAGTAACGGTAAAGCTGATACAGGAGAGCTTTTGGCTCCGACTTTAAAAGCACCGGCTGGAAAGACAGTAATATCACCTTTGACAGACTTGGTAGCAAACGGTGCAGATGCTGCAAAATTAGCAAATAGTTTGGGTATATCTGAAGCAGACTTGTATAGTGATCCGATGAAAACTAATAATATAAGTGTAGCAAAAGCAATGCAAATCGTATATGCTGTAATTGTTAATAACAAAACAGAGGCATTAACAAATAAGATAAATGCTACAACATTACCGGGAGGTTCATCTGCTTCATCTTCATCATCTGCTTCATCTTCAAATGCTTCTGCAACTGGAAATCTTCCTGATTTTGGAAGAAAGCTAAACAGCAATCT
>JALVWI010000002.1 GCA_027038335.1 Campylobacterales bacterium
AGTCAAGAGATTTTGATATTGAGATGAAGCTTTTTGAAAATACACTCGAATTGAAAATGGATAAAAAAAAGTCTGACGAACTATATTTTGATATTTTACAAACATTTTTTAAAGATTATAAAATAGTACATCAAACGAATAATGATAGATGGTATTTTGATGAGAATAGACAAGATTTTGTTTTGGGCAAAAGATTTAATACAAAAGGCGGTCAAAAAAATGATTTGAGAAATGGAGTCTATTTATATAAAAATATCACTGAACTTGGCCTCACACAAGAAAAAGCAGAGCAAATGTATCTAAATTTTTGCGAAAAGTACAATCAAAAGCCTGAAAAAGAGAGTAATGGTAAATTAAAAGTTCCAAATAAAAATAATGAATTGATTGTTGCGATTACATTAGATGAAGCAATAGAAAGGTTTACAAAGTATTTTGTAGGGAGTGATAATTTATCAATTGATTCAAAAATTCATACTTTTGAAGATGGACAAAGCTCATTTCATGATATGCTTAAATTACCTAAAAACTACAAAATAGACAAATGGGATGCACTTATTTATTGGTTTGGTAATAGAATTCAACGGTTTTATAACTATTCATATTTCATATACCCAAATTCCACAAATTTAAAAGCACTCAATAAATTTAAAACTTTTTTAGAAATAAATGATGAAAAAATTGAATACAGAGATGAAAAAGGACAGATTATTACAACAAGTTCAAATATAGACTTTTTTAAAATACTTTCAAAAGATGGTATTGTTAATAAAAAGTTTTATATTTCAAACAGTAAAGAGGAGTTTGAATTAAAGTTTTTTATGTATCTCTTTTCTACAATTTATCATATAGAAGAGCAATATAAAAAATCAAATGAGAAAAGAAGAGCAAGAACAAAAGAGTTGTATGAAACATTAAAATATATAACTTTTGTGATATATACAGATGATGGTACATTTAAAACATCATTTGATGAGTACACAAAAGCATATAGATTGATTCGATTTTTTGAGATATTAAAGGAGAATGAGTTATTTAAAGAACTTGCCGATTTATTTGTATCTTTTTATTATTCTCAAGATAGCAAAGAGATAAATATCAATTTTCAACATTGGTGTCAAAATTTTTTAAACTTTTTAAGTTTGAGAAAATGGTACTATTTGAATAGTTTTCAAATATTAAAAAATAATTCTATTGGATTTGGCAAAAAACTTTTTGCCATTGAGCAATTGTATTTAAAAAATATATTAGGAGGTATCGATATGGATGTTCATGAAAAAGCAAAAAAGCTAGGTGACGGAATTGGTCATTTTTGTGCAGAACTTGGAGATAAAGATTTGCTGTTTAAACTTAGAAATATTAAAAATTATAAACAAATGATTTCATATTTTAAAGATTTAAAATTTGCAGCACTTAAAAATGAGAATGAGGCAAGGTTTTCAAAAGAGTTCAATGAAGCTTTGGATGAAATTTTGCAAAACATTGAATCAAACTGGGAAATAGTAAGAGATTATATTGCCATATATGCAATAGACAAGTACAAATCAGTAAATTATGCAAAATCAAACAAAGGAGATAAATAATGTTTCTAAATATAGCTTATATAACAAAAGTAAATATTGCTTCATTAAATGGAGGTGAGGGGACAGGTGGAAATGTAACCGTTATGAAAAAAATATCCAATGCAAAAGGTGATGAGTTTGCTTATGTTTCGGGTCAAGCACTTAGACGATATATGAAAGAAACATTGATGCAACTTGGCGAACCTATAAGCAGTGTTGATGAAAACGGGAATCCTACATTTATGGATGAAGGTAAATTTTTAAAACTTAATAAAAAAATTGATGAAGAAACAAAAAAGAAAATTTTCAAATCAGTATGTGATTTGGATCTTTTTGGCTACATGTTGCCACAAGGTGGAAGAAGATGGTCTCCTGTTAAAGTAACACCAATGATTTCAATACTGCCTTACAAAGGAGAATACGATTACCTAACAAGAAAACAAAAGGTTGAAGATGAGAGTAAAAAAAGTGGAAATATTGTTCAGATTGAAATCGATACTTTAAATTTTATGAGAGGCAATATGATGATTAATATTGCTCATATTGGGAATGAAGTAGATGAATATACTTACGAAATAAAAGAAATATTAACAAATGAAGAGAAAAACAAAAGGTTAAATTTATTGCTTAAAGCTATAAAAAATTTTAACGGTGGGGCAAAACAGGCAAGAAATCTTGAAGATATTTCACCTAAATTTATTGTTATAGCAAAGCAAAAAACAGGTAATCCATTTTTACTTAATGCACTTAGTGTTGATATTGATGGTAATATCAATATAGAGAATATAAAAGAGGCATTAAAGGAATATGAGGTAGAAGATATTAAAATTGGTATCTCAAAAGGTATTTTTACAAATGAAGATGATGTAAAGAAAAGTTTTGAAAATGTAACAACAGTTGCTGATGCAATAAATCATTTTAAAGATTTGTTAAAAGTGATAAATGATGAAAGTAATTAGGTTTGAAATAGAGGGCTTTTTAAACTCATTTAGAATCCCTTTTTTCAGAACATATCATAAAACATTTTTAGCACCACCAAAGACTACAATAATAGGGTTGTTATGTAACATATCATTAAAATCTCAAAAAGAGTTTTTTGAGATTTTAGATAAAGAATTGATAGATATTTCGATTGTGATTGATACAATAGAGGGAAAAGCTAAAGACTTATGGAGTTATAAAACTTTAAAAAAGGATAAAATCAGAGGTAAAAGTGTCATAAGAAGAGATAAATTATATCTTCCTCGTTATATAGTTTATCTAAAAATAGAAGAGAAAGTATTGTATAATGAAATATTATCAAGTTTAAAAAAACCTCAAAATATACCTTCTTTAGGTTTGGATGATGAATTAGTTGTGATAAAAAACATAACTGAAATTGAATTGGGCAAAAATACAACCAATAGAATAAACTCTGTATTTTTAGATAAAAATCTCCCTCCATATAAAGCATTTGTTAAAGATATAACAGAGATTATTGAATTGCCTGTATCAAACTTAACACCGATAAAATTTGTTGCATTTGACAAAAAAGGCAAAAGGATTTCTAAAGAATCCATACTTGAGTTTCATCAAGTTGAATATAGAAATTGTCAAATAGAGTTTCAGGATAATATCAAAACTTTTACTGATGCAGAGTTAGGTAACGGAGTTATTTTTTACTAATGGAAGTATTAGCTAAAAAAATAGAGATTGAGGGCATAACTTTTAAAACCCAAACACTACAAGAACATACAGAGTGGGTTATCTATGAGGCTATGAATTTGATAGATTTTTCTTCTCTTGAACTTATAGCACTAAAAACTGGCTTAACAAAAGAAAAAATTATCGATTTGATTTTTTTTAGTGCTTATTTTCATGATATCGGCAAAGCAACAAAAGAGTTTCAATCTACAATAAAAAATGGAACAAAATCTTTCCACTCTATGTATTCGGCAAGTGTGGTTGCAAATATTACTGATTTTGAATATCAAGAAGGGGATTCATATATCAATCTGTTAATGTTGAGTGTACTGACACATCATACACTATTGCCTTATATAGTTGTAGATGCAAAATGCAATTTTTTAGATGAAGGAGAAATCTTTTTTTACAAGTATAAAGATATATATCGAAAATATATAAAAAAAGAGTGTAAATATGAATTTTCTTTTGAAATCTTTAAAGATATAAAATTTGAAATTGAAGCTGTTGAAAATGATTTAAAAGAGATTCAAAAACTTGAAAAACTTCGATATTTGTATGCATATATATCAGGAATTTTAAATTTAGCCGATTGGTTAGCAAGTGCCAGATTTTCTTATACAAAGCCAAATATTACTTTTAAAAAATTACCTACAAGAGACTCTTTTTGTTCAAAATTAACTTTTAAGAAACTCAGGAATTTTCAAGAAAATTTATCAAAAAGTTATACAAATGTATTAGTCGAAATCCCTACTGGGGAGGGAAAAACCGAAGGCTCTCTGCTTTGGGCTATCAATAATCTTTACAACAACCACTCTAAAATCATCTATACCCTGCCAACACAAACAACTTCAAATAAGCTTTATGAGAGGGTGCAAAACTTTTTTAACAAAAAAGAGTGTGGACTTATCCATTCTTCTGCAAAAATATATCTTGAAAAAAAGTATGAGATAGAAAACGGTATGATAGATGAAACTTTTAAAAGTGATTTTTTGCTAAGCAAGAGTTTCAATAAACCTGTAACTGTTTCTACAATTGATTCACTACTCAAATATTTTATCAATATCGGACGGTTTAATATTGCAACTAAAAACTTTTTAAACTCTGTTATCATCATAGATGAAGTGCATTCCTATGATTTTAAATTGATGGGATTTTTGAAAAGATTTCTGGAGTTATGCAATGAATTTGAAGTCAAAGTATGTTTGATGAGTGCTTCTATCCCTTATCAAATAAAAAAATTGTTAGGGATTGAAAAATATGCTCTTGTTACACAAAAAGAATTGTTTGAAAAAAAAGCTAATGAAATAATCAAAAAAGATAATTTGTTGGATAGTGAACTTGGTTTTATACAAGAAAAATTTAAATCTAAAAAAAATATTTTGATAATACGAAATACTGTAAAATCTGCTACCCAAACTTATAAAAAACTCAAAGATATGGGTATTGAAAATATCGTTTTGTATCATTCAACTTTCAAAAAAAGAGATAGAGCAAAAAAAGAGGAGTTAATTTTTGAAAAATTAAAAAGTAACAAACCTTTTATATTGGTGGCTACTCAAATAGTTGAAATATCTTTGGATATAGATTTTGATGTAATGTTTACAGATAATGCTCCTATTGATGCACTGATTCAGAGATTTGGAAGGGTAAATCGTAAAAAAATTACCGAAAAAAAAGGTGAAATATTTATATATCGTGTAGAAAATCCTCTGCCGTATAGAGAGATTATTTTAGATTTAACTTTTAAGACAATCAAAAATGGATATTTTGAATTAGGAGAATATGTTAAGTGGCTAAATAAGGTATATGACAAACTTTTCGATGAAGATATAGAAACGAAAAATAGTTTGACAAGGCTTTTTGATGATGCTTATAGGAAATATGACAAAACATTAAAAAAACTTCATGGGATTGAAAAATCAAGCGATAATTATGACTTAAGAGATATAGATGATACAAAAAATGATTATTTACTATATGAAGATTATACAAATGAAAATATAGATCCAAAAGATTATTGTGAATATACAATTTCATTGCCTTTTTGGTTGGAAAAAAAGTATTTGCATCCTTTACCTCCTGAAAAAGAGGCACAAATATTTTATAAAGTTTTAAAATTGGGTTATTCTTTTGATGAGGGAGT
>JALVWI010000003.1 GCA_027038335.1 Campylobacterales bacterium
CAAGCTCTCTTCCATGAAATCCTTGAAAACCGATACTAGGATCAATGGCAACTTTTATAATCTTCTCTGGACTCTCTGATGCAACTTTTTCTATCTCCATACCGCCTTCGGTGCTAGCCATCATAACCGGCATCTCTTTAGCCCTATCAAGTACCATTCCAAGATAAAATTCACTCTCTATGTCAGCACCCTCTTCTATGTAAACTTTTTGTACAAGCTTACCCTCTGGTCCTGTTTGGTGAGTCACTAAAGTCATACCAAGAATTTCACTAGCAAGTTCTCTAACTTCATCAAGACTTTTTGCCAATTTAACTCCACCGCCTAAGCCTCTTCCGCCGGCGTGTATCTGAGCTTTTACCACCCAAATATTTCCTCCAAGTTCTTTGGCATTTTCTACAGCTTCATCAACTGTAAAAGCTACCTTTCCTTTTGGAGTTGGAACGCCATACTCTCTAAAGATTTCTTTAGCTTGATATTCGTGTATATTCAATCTACTCTCCTTTGTCTAATTTGTCTATTTCAATCTTTAACTTCATACTTAGCTCTACCCATATCATACAAGTCATTTCCATAAGTATCATTGATAACAGTTACAGGAAACTCTTCAACCAAAAGTCTTCTTATAGCTTCAGGTCCCAATTCAGGATATGCAATAACTTCAGCACTTTTTATAGTTTTACCTATAAGTGCTCCCGCACCTCCTGTGGCACCAAAGTATATGGCTTTATACTTTTTGCAAGCCTCTTTAACTGCTTCATTTCTTTTGCCTTTACCTATCATACCTTTTTGACCTCGCTCGATCAAAATAGGTGAGTATGCATCCATTCTATAGCTAGTAGTAGGTCCTGCACTGCCTATAGGATCACCCGGTTTTGGAGGAGTAGGTCCTACAAAATATATAACTGAACCTTTTAAATCAAAAGGCAACTCTTTTCCCTCATCGATCAAATCAACCAATCTTTTATGTGCAGCATCTCTAGCAGTGTACATAATACCTGTAAGATAAACTATATCGCCTGCTTTTAACTGTATAACATCTTCGTCACTAAGTGGCATTGTCAAATGATAAGTTTTGCTCATAATATATCCTTATATAGTGATATGTGAGTGTCTTGAACTATGGCACTGAACATTTACGCTTACCGGAAGTGAAGCTATATGGCAAGGTTGTCTTTCTATATGAACGGCAAGTACTGTTTTAGTTCCACCCATTCCCATAGCACCGATTCCTAGCTTATTTAACTCTTCAAGTATCTCTTGCTCAAATCCGTCGAGTTCAGGATCTGCATTTCTTGTGCCTGCTTCTCTAAAAAGTGCATGTTTACTAGAAATAGCAGCTTTTTCAAAAGTACCGCCGATACCTACTCCCACTATGATAGGAGGGCATGGATTTGGACCTGCATTTGATACTACCTCTTTTACAAATTTTAAAATACCCGGTTTTCCTTGTGCCGGAGCTAAAACTGTAGCACGACTTACATTTTCACTACCACCGCCCTTTGCCGCATACTCTATCTCTAACTTTGAACCTTCAACCAAATCAAAATGTATAACAGCAGGTAAATTATATCCCACAGTATCTTTTAAATTTGCTCTAGTAAAACAATCACATGTAGAAGCTCTTAAGTAACCCTCTTTATATCCTAGTTCGGTTCCTTTGTTGATAGCATCTTTTAAAGTACCGCCTTTTACTTTAAACTCTTCTCCGACTTTAACAAAAAATACTGCCAAACCTGTATCTTGACAAAGCGGTCTATCTTCATCTCTTGCAATTTGTGCATTTTTTAAAATTTGTTCCAATACCTCTTTGCAAACCGGACTCTCTTCCTCTTCATACGCTTTTTTTAAAGCATTCATTGCATCTTCAGGTAAATTATAAGCAGTATGAATGATCATATTTTTTATACTTTTGACAATATCGTCAAACTCAACTTCTCTCATTTGAATATCTCCTTTTTCAAGACTACAAAAAGTCTTTCTCTTTTAATACATCTATAAGTACTCTAACTGAATCAATACTCTTTCTAAATTGTTCTCTTTCGCAATGATTTAAGCTTATTTCGATAACATCCTCAGCACCGTTTTTTCCTAATGTAACCGGAACTCCGTTGACCATATCATTATAACCGTATTCTCCCTCAAGATATACCGCACAAGGATAAATCTGTTTAGAATCTTTTAAAATTGCATTTATCATAAGTGCAGTTGACTTTGCCGGAGCATAGTAAGCTGAACCGGTTTTTAGATACCCTACTATCTCGGCTCCTCCTTGTTTTGTTCTTTCAACTATCTCTTTTATATCATCAGGTTTTAGCAAATCTGTCAATGGAATACCGGCAACTGTAGAATATCTTTGAAGAGGCACCATATAATCACCATGTCCACCCATAGTAGTAGCTCTTATTTGCCCTGCACCAAATCCAAGCTTTTCGTAAATAAAATGTGCCATTCTAGCACTGTCAAGTATGCCTGCCATTCCAAGAACTTGGTTTCTTGGATAATTTCCTACTTTTAAAGCTACATAAGTCATCGTATCAAGTGGGTTGGAAACCATTATAACGATAGCTTTTGGAGCATACTCTTTAACTTTTAGTATAACCTCTTTTGTTATCTCAGCATTTGTCATCAAAAGATCATCTCTAGTCATTCCGGGAAGTCTTGGACTACCTGCGGTTATAACCACTACTTCACTATTTTGTATATCTTCATAACTTTCGGCAGCTTTAACGATAGTATGGCTTCTAGCAGCTGCAGCAGCTTGGCTCATATCAAGTGCTTTACCCTTGGCTCTATCTTCATCTCTATCTACAAGAACAAGTCTATGACAAGTTCCGTGCATTGCCAAAGAATACCCTACTGTCGCACCTACATTTCCCGCACCTATTATCGTTACTTTACTTTGTCTCTCCACTATATTCCTTTGTCTATCACTTGTTATCCCCAAAGAGGTTTATGGAAATTGTACCACAAACCTCATATCATATAAATTATTTTATAGATTTTATAATTTCATTTAAAGTTTTACTAGGTCTCATAGCATCACTAGCTTTGTCATCACTAGGATGATAGTATCCACCTATGTCTTGGGCTTTACCTTCAACCGCCAAAAGCTCTTGCATAATTTTTTCTTCATTATCTTTTAACTCTTTTGCCAATGGTGTGAAAGTATCGCTTAACTCTTTATCTTCATTTTGATTTGCCAAAGCTTCAGCTAAATATAAAGCAAAATAGTAATGACTTGCTTTATTATCAGGTTGACCTGCTTTTCTTCCGGGTGATTTGTCATTTTCAAGATATGCTTCGTTTGCACTATCAAATGCTTTAACCATCACTTCTACTTTTTTATCTCCGGTTTTTTGAGCTATCATTCTTAGAGATTCGCCAAGAGCCAAAAATTCACCAAGACTATCCCATCTTAAATGTCCCTCTTTTAAAAACTGCTCTACATGTTTTGGAGCACTTCCGCCGGCACCAGTTTCAAAAAGCCCTCCACCGGCTAGTAGAGGAACGATACTCATCATCTTAGCACTAGTGCCTAGCTCAAGTATAGGAAATAAATCAGTTAAATAATCTCTTAAGATATTTCCTGTTACTGAGATGGTATCAAGTCCTGCTCTTGTTCTTTTTAGAGTATATTTCATAGCAAGTTCAGGAGCCATTATGTAGTACTCTATCTCTTTTTGTGCTAAATATTCAGGCAAATACTCTACAACTTTTTTTATCATATTGCTATCGTGAGCTCTATTGCTATCTAGCCAAAATACTATAGGAAGTCCGGTCAAACTACCTCTTTCATGAGCCAATCTTATCCAATCTTTTATAGCAATATCTTTAGCTTTATAAAGCCTCCAAATATCACCTTTTTGAACTTCATGACTCATCAAAACATTGCCGTCACTATCTTTTACTTCCATTACTCCATCTTCTGAACAAGTAAAAGTATATGGATGTGAGCCGTACTCTTCAGCTTTCATAGCCATTAGTCCGACATTGCTGACATGTCCCATAGTAGTTACATCAAATTGACCGTTTACTCTACAATCCTCCATAATCGTACTATAAGTAGTAGCATAGCATCTATCTGGAATAACAGCCAAACACTCTTGAAGTTCACCCTTTTTATTCCACATTTTACCGCCTTCTCTGATAACAGGAGGCATTGAAGCATCTATAATGATATCATTTGAAGCATGTAGATTTGTGATGAGATTATCACTATCAACCATAGCAATATCAGGATATCCATCAAGTATGGTAGCTTTAATATCAGCTTCTATAGCTTCTTTTTTATCACTTTTTTCTATTTTTTTAAGAAGGTCTCCTATACCTAAGTCTGGATTGATACCTAGTTTACTAAATTCATCTTGATATTTATCAAACAAATCTTTGAAAAATACACTAACAGCGTGACCGAATATAACCGGATCACTCATCTTCATCATGGTAGCTTTTAAATGAATTGACCAAAGAAGTCCTTTTTCTTCAGCATCTTTGATAGTCCCTGCTAAAAAAACTCTTAGTTTTTGAGCTGACATAAAGCTTGATGATACTACCTCTTTTGCATCTACTTCCAATGTAGTTAAAGTATTTCCGTTTAATTCTATCGAAAGGGTTGTTGCTTTTTCAGTTATGACTGATTTTTCATTGCCGTAAAAGTCGCCTTCATTCATATATGCAACATAAGCTTTACAATCTTTTGAATAAGGCTTAAGCCTATGAGGATGCTTTTGAGCATATCTTTTTACCGCAGGTGCGGCTCTTCTGTCACTATTTCCTTGTCTAAGGACTGGATTTACCGCACTACCTAAACAGGTGGCATATTTTGCTCTGATAGCTTTTTCTTCATCACTCTCAGGATTTTCCGGAAAATCAGGCAAATCATATCCATCTTCTTGAAGTTCTGCTATACAAGCTTTTAGCTGAGGAATAGAAGCTGAAATATTTGGAAGCTTTATGATATTTGCTTTAGGTTTATTTACCAATTCACCAAGATATGCCAATTCATCACTTTGTCTTTGATTTTCAGGCAACATATCACTAAAAGTAGCTATTACCCTACCTGCAAGTGATATATCTCTCTCTTCAATACTCACTCCCGCTTGTGGAAGAAATTTCTCCAAAATAGGAAACAACGAATAAGTAGCAAGAGCCGGAGCTTCATCTATCTTTGTATATACTATATTTTTTTCCATACCTATCCTTTAAAGTTAAAAATTATTATATAAGTATATAACAGTAAACATAAAATAATTTTAATATTGTAACTCTTTTAAAAAAAATTATAATCTTGTTACAATATTACACAAATAAATAATTACTACATCTATAATGTTACTATTTGTTACAAG
>JALVWI010000004.1 GCA_027038335.1 Campylobacterales bacterium
TTATCCAAAAGTTTATCTTTCGGCAAAAAGTACTCTTTTTTGCAACTAAAATATATCAATTTTATAAAGATATACCCGATAGGCGGCAAAAGCAAAGAGATAAGTTTTCTTTTGAGCTTTTTACTCAACAATTTCTCCATAAAGCACCATTCGCTTTGGATTAGTTATAAAAACATCAACTATTTTGCCGAGGTACTCTTCACTCCCTTTTGCCTGTATCATAAAGTTATTGTCACTTCTACCGGCTATCATACCGCCGCTTTTTAACTCTTCAAAAAGTACACTAAAAGTTTTACCTTTTTGTTTTAAACTTATCTCATCAATAATACTAGTATGCAAATCCTGCAAAGTTTTTAATCTTTTGCTTGCTATATCGTTAGGTATTTGCTCTTTAAATTCTGCTGCTTTTGTAAGAGGTCTAGGAGAGTATTTAAAGGAGAACATTTGCTCAAATCTCACTTTTTTAACTACATCTAAAGTATCTTCAAAATCTTTATCGCTTTCACCCGGAAATGCTACTATGACATCTGTGCTGATATGAACATCTTTGACCATTTCCCTTAACTTTAAAGCTCTATCTAAAAACCACTCTTTAGTATATCCTCTTTTCATTCTTTTTAGAACTTCACTAGATCCGCTTTGTAAAGGCATGTGCATTGATTTGCATATTTTTGGATTGGTTGCAAAGAGTTTTAAAAATTTATCATCCATATATAAAGGATGTGGGGATGTAAATCTTATCCTCTCAACCCCTTCAACCTCGCTTACCATTTCAAGCAAATCACTAAAATCCATCTTTTTTATAGTTTTATCGCTAAATCTAGCCCCGTAATTGTTAACATTTTGTCCAAGTAAAAATATCTCTTTTACCCCGTTACTAACAGCTCTTTTTACTTCATTGATAATGATAGAAGGGGGTATAGATATCTCTTCTCCTCTGGTGTGCGGTACTATACAATATGTACATTTTTTATCACATCCTATGGATATATTGATATAAGCTTTATACTTTGAGCTTCTAAATTCACCGAAAGCATACTCGCTTTCATCATAGTTTATATCTACATCTACAAACTTTTCCTCTTTTATAGCTTTTGTTATTTTAGATACATTTCTTGCACCCAAAACAAAGCTAACGCTAGGAGCTTTTTTAAGTATTTCAGCACCCAGATGACTAGCCGTGCATCCGCAAACCCCTATCTTTGCATCCTCTTTTTTTATCTTATTAAATGCTCCTATTTCAGAAAAAAGCTTATGAACAGGCTTTTCTCTAACACTACAAGTATTGATAAGTATCAAGTCAGCTTTATCTGCTTCATCAGTTATCTCAAAGTTCTCTTTTTGGGTTAGTTCGGCTATGATATGCTCACTATCACGAACATTCATAGCACAACCTAAAGTTTCGATATATAGCTTTTTATTACCGTTTTGCACAAATATCCCTAAAGTATATGTATCTCATATATATAGTCATTTTCATCAAGGGTATATTTTATCTCTCTAAGATATACGCTATATCCAAGCTCTTCAAAATGCTCTACAAGAGTAACTAAGTCTTTATGAGAGTTATCTTTGTCAAAATAAAATATCTTTTGCCCCTCATTTTTAACTATCTCTTCAATTTTTTCAAGTTTTATTTTTTTAGGTTTAGTTTCTAATGTAGCTCTTGCCAATTTAAGTTCCATATTTTCCTCTTTCACATAGATTTAAGAGATATATTTTATCAAAAATATGATAAATTTGTGCTTTGACACCTCAAAACTATGAGGGTAATTCAAAATTAAGTGATTTTTATGTATAATAATTATCTGCAATATTAAATCACAATCCTAAGTTTTAATTTATTGCAAAATACAATCAAAGAGAAAAGATTATGGAAAAAATTGTTGACATTATGGAGTCAATAGCTCACGAAAAAGGGCTCAATAAAGAAAATGTAAAAGAGGTAGTTATCAAATCTCTTTTAAATACCGCCAAAAGAGTTTACGGTGATGAGTATGAATATGAAGTAAACATAGATGAAAAAACAAAAAATTTAAAACTTTATCAAAAAGTAGTTATAGTAGCCGATGATGATGAAAGAGCTCAAGCTGATACTGAAAATCACATGACTTTATCAAAAGCTAAAGAGATAGATCCTGATATTGAAGTAGGAGATGAACTTACTTACGAGCTTCCTCTTGACAATCTAGGAAGAACCGCTTCAGCAGTACTTCAAAGAGAGCTTGAATTTCACATACAAAGACTTTTAGAGGATAAGATATTTGAAAAATATCAAAAAAAGATAGGAAAAATTATATCCGGAACTGTAGTAAGAGTTGACTTTGAGGAGAATACTTTTATAGAAATTGATGAAGTAAGAGCCATACTTCCAAGAAAAAACAGAATAAAAGGTGAAAGTTTTAAAGTTGGAAATGTTGTAAAAAGCGTTATAAGAAAAGTTTATATAGATGCTAGCAAAGGTATGGTAGTAGAACTCTCAAGAACTACTCCGAAATTTTTAGAAAAACTTCTTGAGCTTGAAGTACCTGAGATAAAAGACGGCAATGTTATAGTGCATGATGTAGCTAGAATTCCCGGAGAGAGGGCAAAAGTTTCACTTAGTTCAAACCATCCCAATATAGATCCGGTTGGAGCTACTGTAGGTACAAGAGGCGTGAGGATAATGGCAGTAAGCAAAGAGCTTAAAAATGAAAATATAGACTGTATAGAGTACTCTTCTATCCCTGAAATTTATATCACAAAAGCTTTAAGCCCCGCAATCGTCTCCAATGTAAAAATAGAGGGCAAAAAAGCAATAGTTACACTTCCGAGTGATCAAAAGTCAAAAGCTATAGGCAAAAGCGGTATCAACATAAGACTTGCTTCTATGCTAACAGGTTACGAGATAGAGTTGATCGAAAGAGAAGCTCAAGCAATAACTGATACAGATAATACAACCGACCAAAAACAAACTACCGATACAAATGCACTTCAATCACTCTTTGGAGAATGATTTAGAACTATGATGAATGATACTCAGCTAGAGAGATATGCTAGGCATATAATACTTGAATATATAGGCATAGAAGGGCAAAAAAAACTTTTAAGCTCAAAAGTTCTCATCATAGGTGCAGGAGGGCTTGGAAGTCCGGTTGCTCTATATCTTGCAGCTGCGGGAGTAGGCACTATCGGTATAGCTGATGCCGACACGGTAGATCTAAGCAATCTTCAAAGACAAGTTATACATACCACAAATGATATAGGAATTCCAAAAGTAATTTCAGCAAAACAGAAGATGTTAGCAATCAATCCCGATATAAAAGTGATAACATATCAAACTTTTGTAAACAAAGATAATATAATGGATATGATAAAAGAGTATGATTTTATCATAGACGGTTCAGATAATTTTGCTACAAAGTTTCTTATAAATGATGCTTGCGTGCTTATGAAAAAGCCTTTTTCTCATGGCGGTATCTTGAAATTTATGGGACAAAGTATGACAATACTGCCGGGTAAGTCAGCTTGCTATGCCTGTGTATTTGATTCTCCTCCTCCGCCTGAAAGTACTCCCACATGTTCAAATGCCGGGGTTTTAGGAACGATAGCCGGTATGCTTGGAACCATTCAAGCAACCGAAGCTGTAAAATATCTTGTAGGTTGCGGTGAACTTCTAAGCAATAAACTTCTTATATTTGATGCTCTAAGCATGGACTTTGATAAAATAGATCTCAAAAAAAATGAAGAGTGCAGAGTATGTGGTAAAAATAGATGCAAAAGCAAAAAGGAGTAAAATCCAAAAGTTATAGATCACTTATGCTTTTGCTCTAGCAAAGTGAGGATTGAGTTTTAAAAGAAGAAGATCAGCTATAATATTTCCAAGTAGCGTTAAAAATGTAGAAATGATAAGTATCCCCATGATAACCGGATAGTCTCTACTCATTGCACTTTGAAAAAACAAAAGTCCCATACCGTTTATAGAAAAAATGGACTCTAGTATCACACTTCCTCCTATCATTCCCGGTAATGAAAGACCAAGTATAGTGATAATAGGTGGATAAAGATTGGGTAAAATAAATCTTTTAAAAATTACTTTTTCATCTAAACCTCTACTTTTTGCAAAAAATATATAATCACTCTTCAAAATATCAGCACTTAAACTTCTAACATACATACTAAGAGTGCCAATTCCGCCAAAAACCATAACAAATATAGGAAGTACCAAATGCCATGCATAGTCAAAATACCAAGCAAATCCTTTTTTAGGATCAAGTGAATGAAGTCCGGCTATGGGAAACCAGTTTAAATAAACAGCAAAAAATGATATAAGTAAAAGTGCCAAGTAAAATGACGGCATAGCATAGCTGATAAGTGATAATTGTTTTATAGATTTATCAAAAAGAGTTCCCTGTTTTAGAGCTGACTTTATACCAAAATAGATAGAAAATATAAAAACCAACACCAAAGATATAAAATTCATCAAAAGTGTGATACCTATGCGGCTTAGTATCTCGTCTTTTACCATTTTTCCACTAGCAAAAGATACTCCAAAGTCTAAATGAATCATAGCCCAAACCCATGAAAAGTATTGGACTATCAAAGGTTTATCAAGTCCATATATTTTTTTTAGATGCTCTATCGACTCTTTGGTAATATTTGGATTTAACTCTCCGCTTGCAAAAAATGAATTTGGAGCTATATGAATAGCCACAAAAGAGATAAGAGATATGATAAACATCATTAAAGCTATATAAGATAACTTTTTTAAAAAAAGTCTCATCTTATCTGCTCCAAATGTAAGTCATCTTTAAAACAATTCAATCAAAATCCTAAAAGTTTTTTCCTTATTTTTGGATTGGTTAAGTTTTCACCTCTTAACATTCTTAGTTTCATTTCATCAAACGGTATGAGTTTCTTTTTGGTGCTATTTTTTTCATAAGCTCCAAAACCATAATGCATAGGAGTACTATCTGTCATAGTATATTTGGCTTTTTTAGCATCTATCCATCTATGTGTATCATCACTATAAGCCCAAAGTTTTACATCATTTGTATTGTAGTGGTTTTTATGCAACCATTTTATCATACATCCCGGATCATCAAACACAAAAGTTCTACCATTTTTTAAAATAACTTCACAAGAATGCCTCATCTTTTCAACTTCCATACCACATTCCGGATCCATAGTAACACCAAGTTTTATAGCCACAGGCTTACCGTTTTTACTAACAGCAGTCCCCACTTCCCTCTTCTCACATCCACTAAAAACCAAAAAAGAGACTAAAACCAAAAAAACAAACTTTCTTTTCATACTATCTTTTATCCCTCATTTTTAATTTTTCATTTTTCATTTTTAATTCCATTAAAGCCATACCCCATTTCTTATATGAAAAACTATCGGATAAGCTGTTACAATGATAACATAAAGGGTATTAAAAAACAAAGAAACTTTTCCAAATATAGTTTTTCTTTTATTTGTCATCATGATGATATATCTAGCCAATGCACTAAAAGTTCCGATAAAAAGTGCCGTATATAAAACATATCCTATATAGTGATAATCACTTTGCAACATACAAAACGGACAGTGATGTGTAGGAAGTTCGTATATATATGTGCCAAAAAAAGCTATAAGCGATATGATAGAAGTTATTACAAAAAATACATTCATCAATGTATAATATAGCGGATTTTTAAGCTTGTATGTTAAAAGCAAAAGTATAAAGTTGGCATAAAAAACAGAAACTATCAAACTATTGGGCAAAGATAATATAGAAGATATATATGACTTACTAGCAGCTGAAAAAACAGTACCGCAGCAACTTACTATCTTTGCAGGATTGAGTGAGAAAAATTCCATCACTTCCAAGGCTATTTCACTCATTAAAAAAAAGTAAATTATGATAAAAAAAACAAATTTTATCTTAGTATATGGCATTTTTGTATTTTCAAGATCAACTTTGTTTAACACTAACCATGAACTAAAAAGATATAAGTCCATAATCTTTACGATCATAGCATAAAACCCGTAAACAGTGGAGTTTACCACCCCTACCGCACACATAGCTCCCGGTATATAAACAGAAAGTTTATTTTGAACATATATAAAATATAAAAAAAGCGGAAGTTTTATAAAAAGTATATATTTGATGATAGTAGCGACCAAATAACTCTGTTTTTCAAGTTTGTACTGGGTAGTGGTTGTTGCATTGATATCCCACTTTAAAACTATCTTAATACTCAAGATAAATGCAATAGTACCGAAAAAAGCAAATATAGCATCTATAATGAGGATAGCCAATACATCGGGGGTGATGAGATTCACTTCATTTCACCTTTTACTATCTCTATCTCTTTATCTATAATATCAAGATCAAAAAAGATAGGATCATGAGTTGCTATAACGATAGTTCTTTCACCATCTTTTAACTCTTTTAAAAATACTAAAAAATCTCGTGAAAGTTTTGCATCAAGATTAGCCGTAGGCTCATCAGCCAAGATGATATCGGGATTGTTAACTAAAGCTCTAGCGATAGCTACTCTTTGTTGCTCACCTCCTGAAAGGCTTTTCGCTAAAGCATTTTTCTTGTGCTCTATAGAAAACTTTTTCATACTTTGAAATGCTTTTTCATCTATCTCTTCTTTACTCAAATTTGAGGGTATCAAAGGGAGTATGACATTTTCATAAACACTAAGAGTCGGTATGAGATTGAACTTTTGAAATATAAAACCGATACTATCTCTTCTATACATTGAAGCAAAATTATCCGGCAATTTAGCTATCTTTTTACCATCTACTTCCACATCACCGCTTGTAGGTTTTAAAAGTGCGGCAAGGATAGAAAGAAGTGTACTTTTGCCGCTTCCACTTGGTCCTTTCAAAAGAGCCAATTCTTTATCTTTGATATGAAAACTTATATCTTTTAAGGCTACTGTTTCATTGACTTTGCCCTGATTGAATATCTTGTAAACTTTATCAACTTTTATCATCTTATCACCTCATCAGCTTCCAAAGTTGCCGCAAACCAAGAAGGTATAATGGTAGCTGCTATATACAAAGGAACAGTAGCAAAAAATATAAGTGCAATCGTTCCAAAATCAAAACTAAAAGGAAGTTCAAAAGGAGGTTTAAGTACCGAATATCCGGTAAATATATCCTTTAATAAAGGAGCATTTAAAAAATACACATAAAATATTGCAAACGATACAGCACTAAAAAATGCCACAAAAGAGAGTATAAAAGCTTCATAAAATTTTTGAAGTATTATATCACCTATCTTCCAGCCTACTGCTTTTTGAACACCTATCTCTCTTTTTTCATCACTGCTAAGACCGCTGGTTTTATCATATATAATGATAAAAAATGTAAATAAAGCTACAACAAAAAGAGCTAAAAAGATACCGCTTTTATAGTCAAAAATATTATTGTATGAAATCCTTAAGTCATTTTTGGTAATTACTCTAAAGTTTGGATACATTAACCTTATCTTAGAAGCTATCTCATTTACCTCTTTTGGATTTGGAACTCTTAGAGTTATATCTGTAGCCTTATCTTCAGCCATTCCAAAAATCTCTCTAGCATTATCATTGCTTAAGAGTATGATGTCGTTTGATTCGAGCAAAGTTCCATCTTTAAAAGTTCCGGCTATATATACCCTTTTGAAGTCTCCGTTTGGTTTTATGAAGTTAAAGTATTTGTCATAGTAATTATTCTCTAGGATTTTTTTTACTCCAATTCCTACTATCATAGTATCATTTTTATCAAATAGAGTTTTATCAAACTTATCAACAACTTTTTGGATAGATTTTTTATAATTAGTATCAAATCTACTCACTCCAACTACTGCAAAATTTGCTCCGGCATTTTTAAAGTAGTAGTACCCCCAAACTCTAGGAGCTACTTCGCTTACACCTTCTATCTGTGATAGCTTATCCACAACATCTAAGTTTATATCTTGTTGCCTACCGGCTTGAAGCTTTTGTATAGTTATATCTGGAAGTGAGTCAACTGTAAAAGATAACTCTTTTTTTATAGAATTGGATATGAAAAATATACATGAGAGCAAAAAGATAAGTATAAAAAATATGATAAGTATAAAGATATTTTTAGATCCTCTTCTTTTTATAGCACTTAAAGCATATTCAAAGAGCAATAAATTGAACAATTTCATTTTTGTACGACCTTACATGGGGTATTTTTCAAGATCGGTGAAGGTGCATAAGCATAAGTTGTAACAAAGTAACTCACTCCTTCAGGGTCTTCACTAAATATAGAGAAAATATCACTCAAACTTCTATGTCTTATATATTTTGCTTCAGTTGAAAGAGCAATGTCTGGAAGTCCAACTTTTGCAACAAAAGCCCTTTTTTGCTCGACTTTTTTATCTTTAAAAGCAAGATACCCCACCTCAAAACAAAAAAATAGAGTCAAAAAAAACAAAAAAAAGCTAAAAACTTTTAAATTACTACTCATCTACCTCTCATTTCTAAACTCTAAATCCTAATCACTTTTTTTCATCAAGTGACCAAACAAGATCATCATTTAACTCATCAAATCTTTTTATAAATTTACCGAAATGGTCTTTTTTGAAGTTTTGTGCCTCTTTTAATGTTTTAAAAGGTATCAGCTCATTTCCCATAGGTCCTAAAACATTACTCCAAAAAACATAATAAGCTTTTTTTGCATTTATACCTTTTTGAGTGTAATAGTCAGTTACTATCATTTTAGTGATACTTTTTCTAAATTTCTTTATATCGTATTTACCATAGTCATCAGGGTTGAAGTAAAATTTCATCATATCCTTTACGCCATCAAAACTAAAGTGATGAATTTTACCATCTTTTTTAAAAAATATCTGAGCTGCCCATCTTGGATATTTATAAACCAACATACCGCATACCGGACATTTTTCTCCTTTATGAACTACTACATTGCCAAAACTTCTTTTTTTACCTACTCTTTTTATATCCCACAGATAAAGAGTAACCGCTAAAAGTTGCTTTTTCCCTAGCCTTTTACACAAATGTTTATCTTTTATAGCTTTTTGTAAAGATGAAATATCACTATAATTTTTTGGATAAATTTGCTTACAAACTTTTTGATATATCTTTTTACCCATAGGATAATATATCACTTTCTTTTGAGCATCAGTGATAGCAAAAAGCGAAGTAAACAAAAGCAAGAAAATAAGTAGCTTTTTCATAATTTTCCCCTATTATAAAGATAAGATAGGATTATACCAAGCAAGTGTTAATTGTTTGTTAATTAAATAGCTAGAAACTTAGGGCTTAAGGCTTGGAGCAAAACCTAAAACCTAAGCCCTAAATCCTAATTTTATCACATATCAAGATATTTGATAAGTCCCTTTGTAATCCTAGAAAATGGGAGTACTTTTGTTCCGCCGTATCTAGATTCAAAAAGTTTTATAGTAGTTTTGTCGGCAAAAGGTACCAAATCATCACCTTTAGGTCCTATAAGTCTGCTTCCAAAAACATATAAAGCTTTTTTGGCATCTAATGTTTTGCCTGTTATATAGTCTTGTACAACCATTTTCTTTATATCTTTATCTGTTTTTGCACCATACTCTTCATAAAACCAAGGTCTAAAGTAAAAATCCATCATACTTTTAACTGAACTAAAATATGCCTTTTTTCCATTTTTCAGTTCAATCATACAAACCAAATTGCCATACTTATTAACATTCCAGTTAAAAAGCGGATCTCTTGCATCTTTTGGAACTTTTAGTTCACCTGCTTGAGCTGACATGATACCAAATATCAAAAATAAACAGACCAACAATAACTTTTTCATATATACCCCTTTCGTATTAGTAATTTGTGATTAGTGATTGATACTTTCTACTCAATCCTAAAACCTAAAACCTAAATCCTATTTTACAATATATCTTTCTTTTTAAATGAGACAAATCCAAAAATAGCAAATAATGCACCTACTACAACAGGATAGACAACTGAATAAACAATAAATAGTGTATGTCCAAAATTATCTAGTAAATAGTAAGCGACAGGTCCTATAACAGTAAGATCAGGATCAAAAAGACTAATAGCACCTACTCTAAAAACTTCCATAGGATTTAGTAGTGATATAGTTATGATAAGATTGTCTGAAACTCTATCTTGAAGCATAAGACCTATAAGAGCTACATCTATAAAAGCCAACATTACTATCCATACCACGAACGATGCACCTATGGCAACATCATGAGAGCGAACTATAGAGGAGATAAAAAATGCAATTCCTAAAAATGAAAACGACAAACCAAATAAAAGGCAAGAGTAGAGTATAAGCATATTATAAGGCAATGCTCCCCCTTTTAAAACTCCCCAAACAACTCCTAAAAATAGAGCTATGATAACCGGCAAAAATACTGTCAAAAATCTTCCAAGCATTTTACCCCAATAGTAAGCATTTAGCGATATTGGAAATGATAGCATATATTCTAGTATATTACTCTCTTTATCACCTGCTATGGACTTGACCGTAGTAGTAAGTATAAATATAGGAAGTATTATGATAGTAACTTGCATATAAATAAGAAGTATCCTACTAAGTCCGCTAAAACCCATTACAACAGCATTTGTAATCCCTGTTATAAAAAACAGTGCCATAAGTCCGCCAAAAACTATACTGTATATAAAAAACCATTTTGATTTAATAGACTCTTTTATATCCAGTTTTGCGACCAATAATAAATTTTTCACTCTTAGTTTCCTTGTTCTTGTTTTTGCTGGTTGAACTTTTCAACCTTGTATATAACTTTTATAGCTTCTTGTAAAGTTAGTGGCTTTTCACCTTTTGGAAGTGTCTTTTTTGTAAAAGCTGCTATCCCATAAGCCATAGGAGTTATCATATCATCAGTATATAAAGCCTTTCTTGCATTTATCCACTTTCCGGTTTTTGCATCTGTTATCCAAATGATAGCCTTATCTTTCCATGGGATTTTATTTTCATCCATCCATAAAATTGCACATCCAATATCGTCAAAAAGATGATGTTTGCCTGTTTTTGGATTGATAACTTGTACGGCATATTTTCTTTCACTGATAGCCATATCGCATCTTTCACACATATCCCTATCCCAGTGCATTTTGATGGGTTTTGTTTTGTCTTTTTTTCCACATCCTGTAAAATTAAGCACAAATAAAAGTGATAATACTAAAAAAATTGCTCTTTTCAAATCCCCACCCTACTCTTCTATCTTTCTATCTTCCGTAACTTTTCCAATATCAAGATAAATAAGTCTATTTGTTAAACCTTTTAAGTCTTCAAGACGGTGAGTTACATATATAACTGAGCTTTGCTCATCCAATCTTTTTAAAAGATGGTAAAAATTTTCTCTTCCTTTAGGGTCAAGATTGGCCGTAGGCTCATCAAATATATAAAGCTCACTTTTTCTTGCAAGTGCTATGGCTATAAGAAACTTTTGTTTCATACCTCCTGAAAGCTTAAAAAAAGGCTTATTGATATTTTTTCCGACATCAAGCTCCATATCTTCTGCCTCTCTTATGATAGACTCTTTATCAACTCCCGTAGTTGTACAAATATAGTTTATCAAATCATTCAAAGATATTTTTATAGGAGGTGGAAGCTGAGGAATGAAACTTATCTTTTTTAATATTTGAGTTCTTTTGACAACCGGATCCATTCCATCAACTTCTATCTTACCGCTGCTCAATCTATAATAACCCAATATCGCTCTTATGAGGGTAGTTTTGCCGGCACCGTTAGGTCCTAGCATCGCTATCTTATCACCCTCGTTGATGGTCAGAGTTATATCGTCAAGTACATTAACATCACCAAAGCTTTTTACAGCATTTTTGATATCAACAATCATACTAAATTCTTTAATCTAAATTGAAAATTGTAAGCATCAGTATGGCAAACATCAAAACATCTTCCACACATGATACAATCCCCGTTTATAACCATCTGTTTTGTTATACCTTTTTCTTTTCTTTCTCTATCATGTTTTGGTTTTATAAATTCTATCACATGATCTTCCGGACAAACTTGCAAACATGCTCCACAGTGATCACACTTATCGTTGTCCCATTGAACTCTTGTAGCACTTACCCAACCTACAAGATTGTATGTAGTTCCTACAGGGCATATATACTTACACCATGCTCTTCTTGAAACAAATATCTCAAAAAGTAGTATAATTAGAACCCAAACGATAGCCAAACTCCAACCATACACGATAAATCTACTTAAAATTCCTATGGGATTTATAACTTCAAATACCAAATAACCATCTACTGCGGCAGCTATCAAAAAAACAGCCCAAAAGAAAAATCTAACTCTAGGGTCAAATTTTCTCTCTTTTATAATCTTTTTTCTAACAAGCTTCATGTGTATGTGTTCACCTATTTCGCTTAAAAAACCGTAAGGACAAACCCAACCACAATATGCTTTTCCACCAACCAATAGGTAAAAAACAAAAAGAGTAGAAGTCCCTATGATGACATTGGTATGCACGTGATGTTCTGCAGCAAATATTTCAAGCCCTGTAAAAAGGTCTATCATATGAAAACCTAAAAGTCTTGAACCATTAAGTGTTCCTTCAAGTACTTGAACATCTGCATTAAATGATAGAAAAAAGAAAAGGTTTATCACAATGATACTCATCCATCTCCAAGCTCTCCAAGTAAGCCTAGTTTTACCGTTTTTATTTTTTTCTATCAGAGTTGAAAGCAAGGAAGCTCTTACAAGCTCCCTTCCACTGTCATGATATCTATCCATAAACTTTACCTTTTATTGATTATTGTATTTATCCCATTTCTCTTTAAAAGTAGAAATCTCAGTTGCTAATTTATTTAGTTTTTCATCATCCATCTTTTGAAGCAATCCATACATTACATAGTTTCTTCTTTTTCCGGACTTAAAGTCTTTTAACTGCTTGATGATAAACTCTTTTGATTTACCTACCAAGTTTGGTCCTATGATACCTCTACCGTTAACTCCATGACAAGATGAACAATTTTGCTTATAAAGTTTACTTACTTTAAATGCGGCAGCATTACCCGCTTTATTTCTAAGAGCTTGAAGTTTATCATCCAACTCTTTATTTTTTGATTTTAATTGTTTTTCAGCCGCTGCTTTATTGTCAGCTTGAACATCTTCTTTGATAATAGTAGGTTTTTGAAGATGTACTTTTATCTCGGAAGCTTTTATAACTCTATGAATCTCTTGAAGCTTATGAACTTGCTTATCAAGAGCATACATATGATAACTAGCCCACAGAGCCAATATTGTAGCAATTGCTGCGATAACATGTCTAATCATTTTCATTCCTTAATTTTAGTAATTTTTTATTAAAATCAGCTATCTCATTCGCTATAGCTTTAAGTTGTTTGTCACTCATTTGAGATACTAGACCTTTCATCAAAACATTTTTTCTTTTGCCTGATTTGAAGTCCATTAGTCTGCCATAGATGAACTTTCCATCTTTACCAAGAAGTGAAGGTCCTATGATACCGTTGCCGTAGTCATCATGACAAGCCGAACAGTGCACCATAAAGTCATGGCTGAGTTTATTTATCATTAAGTTTATCTTTATCCTCTCATAAGGGGATCTTATATGAAGATATGCATCCATTGTAGTTTTTTGATTTTTAGTATCCTCTTCATACTTATCTATAGCTTTAGCTTCTTTTGACTTATCTTGCTCATTATAAGAGTAGTAAAACTTACCGTTATTTTGCTTGGAAGCTTCTTCTTTTTGATCTTTTTTCACATCACTTTTTACAGCATTTTGAGTGATCTTTATAGCTCCTGCATTTTCAACATCTTTTGTACTACTCTCTTCTTTCTTTTTATTTCCGCATCCACCAAGCACAAAAAGAACTGCCAATGATAATGCTATCCATCTAAACTTAACCATTTTTACTCTCCCCATATATTTCTTTGTAAGTTGCTCTTGGAACAATTTCAAGGACATCAGTAGGACAAAGCTCAACACAAGCTCCACATCCCACACATGCTTTTCTTATCTCAGGCAATTTACCGGTTTTATGATCTACTAAGCCTATTGCAAGTGATGGATCAGGTATGAAAGGACACATATCTGCACAAATTGTACAAACTTTTCCTTCAAATTTATCCAACTTTTCCAATACTTGTTTTTGTAGAGTATATTTTTCAGGATCATTTGGACTCATTATAAGTTCTTTATTTTCCCTCTCTTTTTTTGAAAGGACTTTTGTATGATCATATATCCTATCTATGGCACTTCTTGGAACTTTTTCATTTTTTAGTGCCAAACAAGCATTTGGTCTTTTTACTACGGCAACTCCCATGTGAACTTTATCTATACTGTCACTTTCATGATCAAGCGCACCGGTAGGACAAGCCAATATACAAGGAAATGCTTTACACAGATAGCAACCTCTTTCTCTAGGAACTATATAAGCTGTGCCAAACCCTGCTTTACCTTCAACTCCTTCAAGTTTTATACAGTCATACGGGCACACTTGCAAGCATTGTCCACACTTTATACAAAGTGAAAGATAATTTTTTTCAGGTACCGCACCGGGGGGTCTAAGTCTTTTCTCTTTAGGCTTGAACTCAGGTGCCAAAGCTATACCTCCGGCAGACACAACTCCCAAGATGCCTAGTCCCGTAGCCTTTTTTATAAAATCTCTTCTTTTTTTCTCTTCTGGCGTCATAGTATCTTACTCTCTTTCATAATGGGGTGTTTATCCTCCAACAATTTTACAGGCTCAGAAATCGGAGCCAATTTAGCTATAAAGTTTAGTATGGATATCACCGGAGATCCATAGAAAAACCTTATATTTGGGTTTAGCAACCAAACTTTATCCGCATATTGATAGTCTATGTAAGGATTGTCTCCTATTCCATCACCGTTTTTATCAAAACCTTCATAATCATCCCAATAATTCTCATCCCAAACATTTTGTAAAACTTTGGAATTCATAGAATCATTTACAACATTTTCCATATTGCCTTTTATTATATTGTGTTTAAATATATTGGCGATACTTAAAGAGTGAAATTTTACTCCTATACTATTATACAAAAATCTATTGTTTTCGATATAGTCATGAGTTCCCGGCTCAAACGGAGACCTATCAAAAAACATCCCTCTTGCACAATATATGATGGTATTATCTTTGATAGTAAAATTTGAGGAATCTTTAAGTCCTATTCCGACTCCTGTTGTCCCCATAGAATTTTCTATCAAATTGCCGTAAGCTTCACTATCTTTGGAATACATAAAGTAAATCCCTACCGAATTATGCTTATAGACATTATCTTTTACTATATTTTTACCTGCATACATAAAGTGCAAAGAGTATCTTCCATATTCGCCTCTATTTTTTTCTATCAAATTCCCGTGACTATACCAAACAACAAAATCCCTAGACTTATACAGTACATTGCCTTTTATAAGATTGTCATTGCTATACCAAAGTCTTACTCCGTCACCTCTAAGACCTAAAGCATACTTTTTTGATGTTATATAGTTATTGATAATCTTAGAATTGCTCACCATTTGTAAGTCAATTCCAAAAAGACAGTCAACTATACGATTATTTTTAATGGTAACATTTTGTATCAAAGAATCATTTGACCCGTGGGCATTTTTTACTGAAATGCCGGCATCGACTCTTTCATGCTCATTACCGCTATGTCTGATAGTTAGATTTTGGATAGTTACACCTGAACTTTTTATAGATATAACTGTTCCTTTTCCATCTCCTTCAATGATAGCTTTTTGGTTTTTACCATCTATGATAAGAGGCTTATTTATCACAATATTACCCTTGTAGATACCTGCCGGCAACTCAAGCTTTGAGCCCGGTTTTGCGGCATTTATGGCATCTTGAAGTATATTTTTTCCAAAAAGCAAAGATGAAAACAATAAAACTACCAAAACTGTTTTTTTCAAAATTATGCCTCTTGTTTTTCTGCTTTAATTCTAGATATTAATGCTAAAAGTGATAGTAAACTTATACCGACTAGCACCCAAAAACCCCATGTAGGATATGAGTGAGTAGTAAACTGAGCAACTTTACCGTCACCAAATACCGTCGGAGTAAACGGTTTTATCTTAAATGCTCCCCATGCATGCATGTGGTGTCCAAACCAATAAAGCCAATATGCGTAAAATCCCAAAAATATGACAGGAAGTGCAACCGGGATAAGCATCAAAAGATCCAATATTTTGCTATCATAAAGTATAAAATACACCAAAATAAGTGCTAAAAACACTAAAGCATAAGGTGCGAGCATCCTAAGATAAGGAGCTCCTCTTTTCATAGGATCCATTCCTATAAAGTGGTTGATAGTATTCATTTCATGAACATCACCGCTAAATCCGTCAAAGTGATAATATACAGGTATTCCCTCAGGAAACGCCTCTTTTGGATAGTTTGGAGCTTCTAGTGCAACATACCATATAGGAGCTGTTACAACATTTATCTCAGCATCACCTGCTATCATCTTTTTCAAATGTACTTCTCCGGTTTTTTTCAAGTCTTGTTTCACTGAATCCGGAGCATTTGGACTTACATATCTACCTTTTTGATAAAAATTCCATACTTTTTCCATCAAAGGAGTTATTTTACTTACCTGATCTGTATCTACAAGTTCTTTTATATTGTGAGCAAGAACTGCGGGTATAACAAACCAGTACAAAAGCATACCAAGTGCTAACAATGCAAAAATCCTTGATTTTAAGAGGGATTTATTCATTTCTAATTCCTTTATAAAATTTATGCAGTATTATATCGTAATAATATTTTTTTCTTATTGATATTCGTCAAGTCATAAAAGTGTATTTTTAAGTTTTGTATAAGATTACACCCTATTGCCTAGGCAATAGGGTGTAATATATCTTAGAATAGATTTGCGTTTTTATCTACCCATTTGAAGTATTCGATGATATCATCAACTTGTTTCTTAGTCATACCTTGGTTAGGCATTCTAAGTTTGAAGTAATGTATCATTGATTTTACATAAGGATTGTTATACATTTTTTTAGGATTAAGTATCCACTCTTCTACCCATTTTTCACCGTTTGGATGTCTTTGAAGAACACCTGTAAGATCTGGACCTGAGCTTACTTTACCGATGACATGGCATCCGCCGCATCCGCCTTCATCAAATGCTATCTTACCTCTTTTAGCTGCTGGGCTCATAGGAGTAGCAAGCTTGCTTACAAGAAGGTCTCTAGCTCTGATACCAACATCTGCAGTCTTAACCATATATTGCCAAATCATATTTTCAAAAAGAATAGCTTTATTTATATCTCCAGCTTTGAAGTATTTATCTGCTAACTCTTTTTGTTTTTTGATTTTGCCATACTGATCTAATGCATCAGCAACTAACTGCTTAACTACAGGATATTTCTCATAGTGATTTTCTTTCAAAAATTTAACAACACTTTGGATAACTTTATCTGTAGCATTGTTAACTGCTACTGTTTTCTTATACTCTTTCATTAGTTGAGCTTTACTCATATGAGCTCTAGCTATTTTCTTAGCACTTACATAGTGTTTATTTGGATCTTTAACAAGTAAATAACCAAACATTTCTAGGTGAAGTGCAGAACAGAACTCTGTACAATAGTAAGGGAATATACCCTCTCTATCAGCTTTAAATGTAAGAGCTACAGTTTTACCCGGCTCTAGTGAAGCATGAACATTGTACTGATCGACTGTAAAGCCGTGAGTCTCATCTTCAGCTCTTTCTAGGTTTGTTAGATAGAATGTTACAGTATCTCCAAGGTTTACATTAACATGCTCTGGATTGATATGACTTCTTACCAAAGTACCATATACATATACATGCTTACCTTTTCTTACTATTCTTTCTTGACCTGCAAGAGTTTTTCCTCTATGAGGCTTGTCTGTGAAAGGATTGTAACCCATTTTATATCTTACATAAGGTTTGATTTTGCTAACTCTTATAGCTACAGCTTGGTGAGGTTCACCTAGACCTATAGGTAAGTCATAAAGTAGTTGCATCTTTTTACCTCTTATATCTATAAGCTGATGGTTTTGAGGATGCAAAGGTCCGATTCTATCAAATCTATCGATAGATAATTTGTTAAGAGCTATGATATAATCGCCTTGAGGATCTTCAGTTTTACCTTCCATTCCGCAAAGGTGACCGATGTTATAGTTAACATTTATTCTATCTTTTACCTTACAAGTTAGGTAACTCCATTTTACAACTTGGCTATCAACATATAGTGAAGTATATATTTCACCTGTTTTTTTCCAATGCTTACCTATCTGGTTATGCAATGGTCCAAGTCCCAACTCTGCTTGACAATGCAAAGACTTTTTCATATCAAGGATAGGAATACCAAATGGGTCATGTCCTACAAATTCTTTGTTTTTGAAAAGTTTCATCATTTTAGCAAAATCATAAACAGAAGCGTGAGTATCTAGCTTACCGCAAACTACTACATACTTTCCGTCAGGAGTTACATCGACTCCATGTGGTGATTTTGGCTCTGGAACTAAAAATAAATCATTATGTTTTACAGCTACACTGATAGGTATAACTTTCATACCGTTTATAACTTTATAATTTTTTGGATCTTTTGCAAGTCTTGCCAAATCTTTCCAGTTATAAACTTGTAAAAAGTCAGTATCATTTCTTGAACATCCTGCCTCAAACGGAGGAAGACCTTTTTCGATACCGCCTGTGTACATTTCTGAGTTGAAACTATTTGTAAAGCCCCAACCGTAACTTGCCTCTTTACCTGCATCAGAAAGATCTTGCATATATGGAGGAAGCTCTAATGTGAAAGATTTCTTAGGCTCAATTCTTCCTATTTTTGGATTGAATTTCCAGATAGTAACACCACCTCTATATGAGTCAACATACTCACTGATAGGGTGCCAATTGTTATCTAACGGAGCTGCATACTGGCAAGCTTCCAAGATATATTCACTATTTGGAGTAAAGAAAGCTCCACCGTGATCACTTTTAAAAACAGGGTTAACAACTATCTGCTTTGTAACAAAGTCTTTTAAGTCGATAACAGCGATCCTTGGATTGGCTTTATCATTGATAACCAACCATTTACCGTCATATCTACCGTTTGTCTCTGAAAGACCCGGGTGGTGAGTATCACCCCATGTGATCTTCTTGCCTCTTATATTTCCTTCTGCAAGAACTTTTTTGGTGTCATCATCATAACCCCATCCTTGCCAAGGCTCCGGAGTAAATACTCCTATATACTTAAGTATCTTCATAGAAGGTACACCATATACCATCATTTGACCGGCTTGACCGGTTGAACTAAAAACCAAATACTTATCTCTATGACCGCTTGGTAGATAAGTTTTTGCAGCCGCAAGCAAATCTTGTTGAGTCAAATGTCTCTCTTTCATGACTTTCTCAAGTTCGCTCTGAGCTGAAAGCAAAGTCATACCGACCATTGTACCTAGTGCAACGGTTGATATCTTCTTAACCATCTGCTTCATACATCCTCCTTATAAAATTTTGAATTATTCGTTTTATTTACTAAACATAATTCTATGGTGGAATTATAGTTAAATTTATGTTAAATATCATTGATTATCATCAAGTCATAAATGTGTCATTTTAAGTTTTATCATAAGTCTTTTTTAAGTTTATGTATATAAAAGCCTGAACATAGGGGTTTTAAATGAAAAATTAAAAATTAAAAATTAAAATAAAAGTTTGAAAAAAATTGTATTTTTTTAACAAATATGTTAAAATAATCTCTGAAAAATGAAAAATGAAAAATGAAAAATGAAAAATGAAAAATGAAAAATGAAAGTTGGAAAGTATGGATATAAAACAAGAAGATAAAAAAGTGGTAGAATTTGATACAAATAAGCTTATAGAGATAAGAAACAGTTTTTATGAGTATCTTGATGCTCATATACCCAAAAAAGATGGGCAGTTTGATTTTAGCTCAAGCCCCAAACTAAATGCTAAAGATATATATGCTCTTTTTTATAAGCTTGACTATCAAGCTAGAAAATTAAGAGGACATTTAGTCAAAGCTTATGATCTTAAAGCAGAGTAGGATTTAAAATTGTCTTACATTATTATAAATAAGTTAAATTATTTTCACAATTTAACACTCATTTCTAAGCAAATAGGCGGTATTGAAAAACTTTTTGTAGTTTTAAAAGATAATGCTTATGGTCACGGTTTAGTAGAGATGGCTAAGCTATCTCGTGAGTTTGGGGCTAAAAGATGTGCGGTAAAAAGTGTAAAAGAGGCACTTATCACACAAAAGTATCTACCATATACTTTAGTTTTAAGCGATATACCGGCTCAAAAATTGAATAATGTCGGCATAACCATCAACCATATAAGCTCTATAGAAAAAATCCCTACAAATTCACAAGTAGAACTAAAAGTAGATACAGGAATGCACAGAAACGGTATCAAGCCTGATGATATAGATGTAGCATTGAAACTTATCAAAGATAAAAAACTCATTTTAAAAGGAGTTTTTACCCACTTTAGAAGTGCTGATGAACTTACAAGTGAATACTTTTGGCAAAAAGAAAACTTTAAAGAGGTAAAAAAAAGAGTTAAAGAGGTATGTAAAAGAGAAAATATATCTCAACCATACTTTCATTCACACAATTCCGCTGCAATCTTTAGAAACAGCAACTTTGACGAAGATTTTGCTAGAAGCGGCATAAGTATATATGGATACCATTATCTAAATCCACCCTTACAAAACCCGCCACTAAAACCGGTACTTTCATTATGGGCAGAAAAACTAAGCCAAAGAGAGTTAAAAAAAGGTCAAAGAGTAGGATACGGCGGAGTTTATGAGTCTAAAAAAGATATGATAGTTTCGACTTATGACATAGGATACGGTGATGGACTTTTTAGATATGACGGCTTGGGAGATTTGAAAGTAGCAAACGGCAAACCGATACTGGGTAGAATATCCATGGATAGCTTTGCATTAGAAGGAAATGATGAGAAAGTTTGTGTATTTGATGATGCTACACAGTTTGCAGAGTATTTTAATACCATTACTTATGAAATTATCACCAAT
>JALVWI010000005.1 GCA_027038335.1 Campylobacterales bacterium
GAGGTTTTGTTATGCAAACAATCACATTAAAACTTGAAGATAATATAAGTGATAAATTTTTATGGTTATTGAATCATTTTGATAAAAAAGAAATTAGCATAATTGATAAAGATGAATATATAAGTGATGATGAGTATTTAAGAAGTATTGATGGAATGGTTGAAAGCATACTTGAAGCAAGAAATGAACCTATCGAAAAAGGTGTTACATTAGATAAGCTAGAGTGGCAAAATGTATCAACTTATTTTTATGACACAAGCTCAAAAAGATGCAAAAATTTATCTTCAAGTGGATTAAAACCAAAAACAATGAAGTTGCTTGAAATTATACAGAACAATCCATTTCAATATCCACCAGAATTTGAATATTTAAAAGACAATATGAAAGGGTTGATAAGTAGAAGAATTAATAAACAGCATAGATTAGCTTATGAAGTTTTCGAGAAAGAAAAAATAATTAAAGTTTATCGAATGTGGAAACACTACGAATGAGAACAAATTACCCTGACATCTAATTTATTCCTCACGATGGTCGTTAGAGATCGATATTGCAGTAAAAGTTAAGTCTTTCATTTACCCCTCATTTACATTTATATTTTATACTTCCATATAAATTTTTTAAGGAGAGGAAAATGAAAAAGAAGATAAACATACTGCTTATAGCAGTTTTGAGTATATTTAGTTTAAATTTATCGGCAAAAGTAACTTTTCAAAACGCAAAGGATATCAAGCAAAGAGTTGTACCGGGTGCTGTATCTGATAAAATACTTTCATATTATGATGTTATAAAAGGACCTCAAAATAGTATAGTCAATATATCTACTACAAAAAAGGTGTATATCAATAACCAGCTATACAATCTATATAGAAATCCATTTTTTAGGGACTTCTTCGGACAGAATTTTAATGGTAGAATGCCAAAAAAACTTGAGAGAAGAAGTTATGCACTAGGTTCCGGTGTGATAGTAACAAGCAATGGCTATATCGTTACAAATAACCATGTTGTAGCAAATGCTGATACCATAAAAGTTTCTATACACGGAATTGATAAGCCTTTTGATGCTAAAGTTGTAGGAACTGATCCTAAAACAGATATAGCTGTTATAAAAATAGATGCCAAAAACTTAACACCTATCAAGTTTGGAAATTCTGATAATCTAAAAGTAGGAGATATTGTATTTGCCATAGGTGATCCTTTCGGTGTAGGCAAGTCTGTAACACAAGGTATCATTTCAGCACTAAATAAAAATAAAGTCGGTATCAATCAGTATGAAAATTTTATACAAACCGATGCTTCTATCAATCCGGGTAATTCAGGAGGTGCTTTGGTAGATAGCAGAGGTGCACTTATAGGAATAAACAGTGCTATCATAACAAGAAGTGGGGGCAATAACGGTATAGGTTTTGCAATACCTTCTAATATGGTTAAAAAGATAGCACTAGCACTTATCAATCAAGGTAAAATAGTAAGAGGGTATCTTGGTGTATCTATTTCTGATTTGAACAGTGGTCTTAAATCCCTATATAAACATAAAAATGGAGCTTTTGTTTTATCAACTCAAAAAGATGAGCCGGCATATAAAGCGGGTATCAAAAGAGGTGATCTTATCATAAAGATAAATAATCAAACAATTAAAGATGCTAATGATTTAAAAAATATGATAGGCTCTATGAAGCCAAATGAAGTTATCAAAGTTACAGTTGAAAGAGAAAACGGGAAAGTTAAAACCCTTAAAGTAAAATTAGCTCAAATGCCCGGTTCCACTACTGTTGCTTCAAATAGCAATGTTGTCATAAAAGGTTTAAAACTAACAGATCTTACACAACAAGTAAGATATACATATCAAATACCAAAAGATACAAAAGGTGTATTGGTACTTGATGTAAAAGATAATTCTCAAGCAGACAAAATGGGTTTTAGAAGAGGTGATATCATAGTTCAAGTCAATAGTTCACTTGTAAAAAATCTAAATCAATACGAAAATGCTGTTCGTAAGTCAAAAAAAGGTATAATATATGTTCAAAGAGGTGACTTTGTGTTGCCTTTGGTATATAAAAACAAATAGGTCTATAAATGATAAAAGTTTTAATGATAGAAGATGATGCGGAATTGGCTGAAATTCTTACAGAGTATCTTGAGCAATTTGATATAAAGATAAAAAATGTGGAAGACCCTTACTTGGGTCTTGCACTTTTAGAAAATGAAAAGTTTGATCTTATTATACTAGATCTAACACTACCGGGAATTGACGGACTTGATGTGTGCAAAGAGATACGAAAAGAAAGCTCTATTCCCATCATCATATCATCAGCTAGACATGATATAATGGATAAAGTAACTGCTCTTGAAAATGGAGCGGATGACTATCTGCCAAAACCATACAATCCAAGAGAGCTAGAAGCTAGGATAAAAACAATACTAAGACGACAACCTACTATCATAAATCCAAAAACCCAAAACAAAGAGAAAGATTTGGTTTTGGACGAAAATAAGCAAGAGATAAAACATAAAGGAAAAATACTTGATCTAACTGCTGCCGAGTATGGCATACTCAGTTATCTTATGAAAAAAGAGGGCGGAGTAGTATCTAGAGAAGAACTTATATATAATATCGAAGCTATCAATGAAGAAAGTAGCAATAAAAGCATAGATGTTATAGTAGGAAGAATAAGACAAAAATTAGGTGAGTCTCCAAAAGAACCAAAACATATCAAATCAGTAAGGGGAATAGGATATAAATATATAGCATGAAAAAATCCTCTATCTTTACAAGTATAACTTTTATCTTTATTATGGCTGCGATAGGAGTTATCTTTACTTCTATACTATTTTATCAGTATGATAAAGAACAAAGTCAAAGGAATTTTTTAAACAGATATGCTCTTATGTCCAAATCCATTCAGTATCAACTTGTTTTTTCGTCTGATTTTAAAGATTTTTTTAAACTCTTAAAAGAGTTTCATATGGAACCGGTTAAAAATATAAAAAAAGCTTTAACCATACTCAATCATACTCCTATAGTATATCAGCATACATCTTCTATAGGAACAGCTCTCATACTTAGAGATAAAAAAAATGCCTATCTTTATATAACAACTAAAAAATACTCTTTGCTTTTAAAAGATAAAAAGTACGGCTCCAAGAGAAATATCATATTTGGTTCTATTTTTGTATCTATTTTGATTCTTATCATCATAGCTTATATACTTACCATAAAAAAACTTTTACCACTTAAGAAATTAAAAATAGAGATAGAAAAATTTGCAAACGGCGATTTAGACATTAATGTCAAATCAGATAATGAAGATGAGATAGCAGATGTTGCCAATGCATTTGATAATGCCGTCAAGCAAATAAAAAGGCTCAATAGTTCTAGAATTCTTTTTTTAAGAAATATAATGCATGAGCTTAAAACTCCTATCACAAAAGGTAGGATAACAGCTGAAATGTTGCCTGAAGGCAAAAATAAAGAGAGACTTATATCAGTATTTGAAAAATTACACAACCTTATAGAAGAGTTTATAACTATCGAAAAGATCTCTAGCGGTTTTATGAATATCGAAGAGAAAAGTTTTAGATTGATAGACATTATAGATGAAGCGATAGATTTAGCTATGGTTGATAGAGATAGGATTGAACTTATAAAATTAGGTGAAATCAATGTAAAAGTTGATTTTAAACTATTTAGTATCGCTATAAAAAATATGATAGATAATGCTATAAAATATTCTCCTGATAAAAAAGTACAAATTATAGCAAATAAAAAAGCTATAATCTTCAAAAACAAGGGTCAAAAGTTAAAAAAAGAGCTAAGTGAATATATGGAACCTTTTACTAGCGACGGCAATCAAAAAGACAGTTTTGGTCTTGGTCTTTATTTGGTTGATAATATTTTAAGGGCACATAAGTTACAATTATTATACAATTATAAAGATGGTTGGAATATTTTTGTATTTAAAAATTTAGAGAATATTATCGCACAATAAAAGGTAAAGTTATGGCATGCATAGAGTTGGATTTTAAAGATATATTTCCTATCATAAAACATCATATCGCCTTGATAGAGAGATATGAAGATAAATACCATAGAGATTTTTCATTAATTTTTTTAAAATTAAACAAAAACCATAGTGAAGATATCATCAAAACACTTTCCGGAATTTTAAGAAGTAGTGATATTATATTTAAAAGTAAAAAAAATATAGTTATCTTTTCTCCGGGGGCTGATTGGAATATAGCTTATGATATAGCACAAGGCATCAAAGAGTTTTATGGTATAGATGATAAAAAAGATGCCATAGTAACTTTCCCAGATGACGGCTCAAATACTATACTTCTTTTGGAAAATTTTAGCCAACTAATTCATAAAAATTATGACATAATGGTTAATTTTATAAACAGCCGATAGATACCGCTAAATACGGTATCTATTTAGTACTAATGCAAAAAGTGTCTTACTTCACTAAAGTACAAACTCATTCCATGCTCATCAGCTGCTTTGATAACTTCATCGTCTCTTATGCTTCCTCCCGGTTCTATTACTGAAGTTACCCCTGCACTTGCAGCAGCATCTATAGAGTCACGAAACGGAAAAAACGCTTCACTTGCCAATGCACTACCTTTTACATCAAGTCCTAATTCTTTTGCTTTTTTCAAGGCACACTGGGCTGCATCAACTCTACTTGTCATGCCCATTCCAACTGCTACCATGGCTGAATTTTTTACATATACTACACAGTTTGATTTGGTCAAAGCTGCAACTTTATAAGCAATTTCGAGATCTTTTAGTTCCTCCTTTGAAGCAACTTTTTTACTAACCAATTTAGCCTCTTTTATCTCTTTATCTTTTACTTTATCGCTATCTTGAAAAACAAAACCGCCGTTTATATGCTTAAAGTCATATCTATCTTGGTTTACCAAAAGTTTATCACTACCAAACTCAAAAAGTTTTATCCTTTTTTTCTTTGCAAAAACTTCTTGAGCTTCTTTTTCAATCCTACCGGCAATGATAACTTCAAGAAAAATTTCATTCATCTTTAATGCCAACTCTTTATCGACCACACCATTGACTGCAACTACTCCGCCATAGGCTGAGATAGGATCACACTTTAATGCTTCATTATAACTCTCAAGAAGAGTATCTTTTATGGCAAAACCGCAAGGATTGCCGTGTTTTACGATACATACCGCTTTTTCATCACCAAAAGCCGCTGCTATTTTAACTGCACCGTTTATATCTGTAAGATTATTAAAACTTGCTTCACCTTTTAGAGTTTTAAAATTTTTAGTGTAAAAATTATCAAATTCATACAATGC
>JALVWI010000006.1 GCA_027038335.1 Campylobacterales bacterium
TTTCTAATTTTATCTTCAAAGTCCCATTTTACCCGGATTTAGTATATTGTTTGGATCAAATGCTTTTTTTATAGATCTAAAAAGCTCCATTTCCGCTTCACTAAAAGCTATATTCATAAAAGGAGCTTTGCTTAGTCCTATACCATGCTCACCGCTAAGAGTTCCTTCAAGTTTAACCGCTAGTTTGAAAACTTCTACTATGGCTTCATGACCTTTTTCAAGCTCCTCCTCTTTACTTCCATCTACCATGACATTAACATGTACATTACCATCACCTGTATGACCAAAACATGGTATCTTTACGCCATATTTTTGTGAGATTTCTTTAATGCCTTGTAAAACTTCCGGAAGTTTAGCTCTTGGAACAGTTATATCTTCATTTAATTTTTTGCTTCCGTATATAGTGATACTTTGACTGGCATTTCTTCTTGCAAACCACAAATCATTAGCTTCATTTTTATCTTTTGCTATTTTAAAATCCACACAACCGTTTTCACTAAAGCCTTTTTGTATCTTTTCAAGTTGTGTATCAAGCTCGATCTCTAAGTCTCCATCTACATCACATATCAAAATAGCTCCGGCATCGACCGGTAAACCTTTGTGAAACTTCTCTTCAACCGCTCTTATGCTAAGATTGTCCAAAAATTCCATAGCTACCGGTGTTACTCCACTTGCCATTGTTTTAAATACTGCATTCATAGCATCCTCAACACTTTTAAAAACTCCCATAGCTGTCTTGGTTAAAGCCGGATATGATAAAAGTTTTAGAGTGATTTCTGTAATGACTGCCAAAGTTCCTTCACTAGCTATCAAAATACCTGCTATATTGTATCCTGCGACATCTTTTATAGTTTTTTTACCGGCTCGTATGATTTCTCCATTTGGCAAAACTGCTCTCAATGCCATAACAAAGTCTTTAGTGATACCATACTTTGCCGCTCTCATACCGCCTGCATTTTCACTGACATTTCCTCCAAGAGTAGAGTAATCTTGACTAGCAGGGTCAGGTGGATAAAAAAGTCCTACCTCCTCGACTGCTTTTTGCAATTCTTTATTTATTACTCCGGGCTGAACTCTTGCAACCATATTTTGCATATCAATTTCTAGGATTTTATTCATGTGTTTTTCAAAGCAGAGCATTATACCGCCGTTTGCAGGAAGTGCACCGCCTGTAAAACCGCTACCTGCACCTCTTGGAGTTATAACTATCTTCTTTTCATTGCAGTACTTGAGTATCTTGCTAACATCCTCTTCATCTCTTGGAAAGATAACAGCATCAGGTTCATATCTGTTTTTGGTAGCATCATAAGAGTAAGCTATCAAATGAGCCTTGTCATCATAAATATTTTCTTTGCCTACTAAGTTTTGAAAAAATTCTATATCTTGTTTAGTCATTTTTTACCTTAAAAGCATTTTATAATGATTGGCATAATTTACTATCTTTGACTTTCCGAAGCTAAACCATGAAGCATCTATATCTTTTATCCTTGAATAAAACGGTACTATGGTTTTGCCGCTGTTTGTATGTAAATTTTCTTGTTTTATAACTTTAAAGCTATTGCAGTCCACAAAATATCCATGAGCGTTGATGGCAAAATATAAAAGTGAAAATGAATAATCTTTGCACATATTTTGAAAATCTTTCCTATTTGGTGAAGGGTTATTGTCAGCATAAAGTTTTGCCGCAAAAAGGTCTGGATGAAGCCAACTTATATCATTATGCTTCGTGATAACTTCTTTGTAAGTTTTATAGTTTGGCGTGATAGCTAAAGCATGATTGTAAAGATAGTTAAGTATCACAGTATCTCCAACGCTTGGAAGTATCTTAGGAACCGGTAAAACATTTTGTTTCAAATCATCAAATTTTTTAAATCTTATCTTTATATAGTTGCTATTTTTATCTATAACTATTGCCTTTGCTACTATCGTAGAGTGTTCTTTGGAGTAATGATGTACAACTATTCCGCTTGAGCCTATTTTGACATCGGATGAATTTTTTATAGTTGCTATGTTGCCGTCAATAGAGAGGATTTTTGTCTTGTACTCTAAAAATTTTGCATTTAAAAGTGTTAAACTAACGATAAAAATAGAAAAAAATATCTTTTTCATAAAAACCTTTCATAAATAATTGTAGTATTATACTGAAAGTGGATTAAAAATTGCTTTTAGAACAATAAAAGGATATAATTCCAAAATAATAACTGATGTTACGCACTATATTTAGCGTCAGTTAATAAAAGAGGATTGAAAATGAGATCTATTTTTTTTATATTTTTGATCATTAGTAGTTATTTATTCGGTGCTACAAAGTTAGTAGAGCAAAAGTGGGAAAAAGGGAAAACTTTTCTAAATTTTTTACAAGACCATAAAATACCTAAAAAGCTTTATTATGATCTTGATGCAGGCAACAAAGAGTTAACTACTGAGATAACTTCCGGTACTAGATACCAAATATTACAAAATGACAAGGGTGAGATAGAGCAAGTTTTGATACCGGTGGGTGAAGAGTTGCAGATACATATAGGTAAGCAAAATGGAAAATATTTTATGAATCTTTTGCCTATTGTTTATGAAACAAAACATAAAGTTCTCGAAACAGAGATAAAATCTTCACCATATAAAGATATAGTAAGATTGACAAACAATCATCTTCTTGCTAATGAATTTATCCAATCATATAAAAATAGTATAAATTTTAAAAAAGATATCAGAAAGGGCGATAAACTTGTTATCGTATATACTCAAAAAGTAAGGCTTGGAAGACAGCTTGGCAATCCTATCATAGAAGCTTCCATGATAGAAACAAGAGGAGTAAAACACTATATCTATAGATATAAAGGCAGATATTATAATAAAAAAGGAAAAGAATTAGAAGGTTTTTTTCTTTCTCAGCCTTGTAGATATACAAGAATATCAGATGGATTTACATATAAAAGATGGCATCCTATACTCCATATATATAGAGCCCATTTAGGTATAGACTTTGCAGCTCCCATCGGTACTCCCGTCCATGCCGCAGGTGATGGAAAGATCATCTTTGCCGGAAGAAGAGGGGGATATGGAAATTGTATCATTATAAAACATGTAGGCGGTTATAAAACTCTTTACGGTCATTTAAAAAAGTTTGCAAGAGGTATAAGAAGAGGAAGATATGTAAAAAAAGGAAAGACCATAGGCTATGTCGGCTCAACCGGGCTTAGCACTGGTCCGCATCTACACTTTGGACTATATAAAAATAATCATGCTATAAATCCTGCAAATACTATAAATGTAGTAAAAAATAGTTTAAGAGGTAGAAAAAGAAGAGAGTTTTTGAGTTATGTTAGAAAATACAATAAAGAGATACAAGTTGCTATAAATGACAAAGTTACTCCAAAAAAAGAGGAAGCTTTTGCTTTTTATATGAATGTAAAAAGAGCTAAAGATATTTCCAATAATTAATCATCATATCGTTTAAGGATAGTTTGATAATTATCAATTCTCCTATCTCTTAAAAATGGCCAAATATCTCTTCTTTGTTTGGTATGGTCTGTATCAAGAGAGACTATTTGGCAAATTTCATTTTTATCATCAAGTCTGCAAAGTATCTCACCTCCGGCATCACAAGCAAAAGAGTTGCCCCAAAATCTAATGCCTTTCAAACAACCGCTTTCATCTTTTTCAAAACCCACTCTATTGACTGATATAAGAGGTAAACCGTTGGCTATAGAGTGAGATCTTTGCACTGTTATCCAACTATCAAGTTGTCTTTGCTTTTCTTCCTTGTTGTCTTCATCAAACCATCCTATGGCAGTAGGATAGATAAGGATTTCAGACCCTTTTAGAGCCATTATCCTAGCAGCTTCAGGATACCATTGATCCCAACACACCAAAACCCCAAGTCTGCCCACACTTGTATCAATCGGCTCAAATCCTAAATCTCCCGGAGTGAAGTAAAATTTCTCATAAAATCCGGGATCATCAGGGATGTGCATCTTTCTATATTTTCCGGCAATTCTACCGTCTTTTTCAAATACTATCGCACTATTGTGATAAAGTCCGGGAGCTCGTTTTTCAAAAAGTGAGGTGACTAAAACTATCTTATGCTCTTTAGCAATATTGCTCCAAAACTCTATATCTTTTTGAAAACTATCTGCTTTTTCAAAGTTTTTTGTATCTTCATTGATGCAAAAGTATCTATCTTGATGCAATTCTTGAAGTACTACGAGTTTAGCATTTTGTCCTTTTGCTTTTTTTATAAGTTCTAAAGTTTTTTCTATTGTTTTTTGCTTGTTGTCATGAAAAGCTTGTTGGATAAGTGCTACTTTTATGACCATTTCTATGCCTTTTAAAATATTTGTAAGTAAATTATATCATAGCAATTTTTCTGAAGCTAAATTACTGTAACGGTTTGGTTGTTTATGTTTAGGGATGTGCAATTACACCCCTAAACATAAATATGATAAATTATAGTTGAGGTATGACTATGGTTTGTCCGGGATAGATTTTATTGGCATCTTTTATAACTTCTTTGTTTGCTTCAACTATCTTAACATATTTAGAGCCGTCTTTATAGTAATGTTCAGCTATTTTCCAAAGTGTATCTCCTTTTTGGATAACATATAGTGTCTCTTCTTTGGCATTTTTAAGCTCACTGGTATCAACTTTGCTTACACCTTCAATATTGCCGGCTATAAGTGCAACTTTTGCAGCAGTTTCACTATCTTTTGCATTTCCTTTTACCTTAACGGTATCCCCATTTACCTCTACATCTAGGTCATCAACAGGTGTCGAATCAAAACTATTTTCGATCTCACTTTTTACAGCTTTATTATCATCACCTTCTCCAAGTAACTTTTTGCCTGCATTTTTGATAAATTCAAAAAAACCCATTTTATCTCCTTTTAAAAATTTTTGGTATTATAGCATTTTATTCTTTTAATTTTAATTTTTCATTATCTGTTCATATATGTCTTTTGCAAAACTTGTTTGTAAAGGGGGTGCAGGGAGTATCTTGAAGTCTCTTTTTCCATCTTCATTTCTATTTGCTCTTAAAAATAGGCTGTTATCTAGCTTTTTTTGATAAAAATAGTTGGATAATTCATACATGTGAGTTACAAACAATACTCTTATATCTTTTTTTAGCAGTGCAAGGATGATATTTTTGGCTATTTGAGAGCCTTCAAATTCATTGGTAGATGCAAAAGATTCATTAAAAAGTATAAGTGCATTTGGATGGATATGCTCTATGATTTGGCTCATCCTTAAAAGCTCTTCATCAAATTTTCCGCTTTTTAGAGTTTTATCCTCCTCTTTTTTAAAGTGTGTAAAAA
>JALVWI010000007.1 GCA_027038335.1 Campylobacterales bacterium
GCAAAAAACGGTATAGGCTTGGCAGCTATTCAGATAGGTATTGCCCTACAAGCTCTCTTGATACTTTTGCCTGATGAAAATGACAATCAAAAAAAAGATGATCTTATAGAAGTTATCAATCCTAAAATATTAAACGAAAGAGGCTCTATAGTTTACCAAGAGGGATGCCTTAGTGTTCCTGAGTATTATGATGATGTTCAAAGGGCTGAGTGGATAGAGGTTGAATACTATGATAGATATGGCAACAAGATAATAAAAGAGTATGACGGACTTTTAGCAGTAGCATTTCAGCACGAAATGGATCACTTAAAAGGTCATCTTTTTATAGAAAAACTCTCATACCTAAAAAGAAAAAAATTTGAAAAAGAGTGGAAAAAAAGAAAAAGAGCCAAGAAGCTGTGAAACTTATCAAGTGTGCAACATTAGATATAAGTGAAGCAAAAATAGTAGAGGTTGAGAGCAGTTTTGTAAGAGCATTGCCGGGTTTTAGTATAGTAGGACTGGCAAACACTTCCATTCAAGAATCACGAGACAGAATCAAATCTGCCCTATCAACACTAAGATACAAATTTCCTCCCCAAAAGATTACCATAAACCTCTCTCCTTCTGATTTAAAAAAGGAAGGTAGTCACTTTGATGTAAGTTTTGCTTTGAGCATTGCTTTGCAAAATGAAAATGTAGAGTTTGGAGATATTTTTGTCTTTGGCGAGCTTGGACTAAACGGCAAGGTAAAAGATACTACCCTTATCTTTCCTATCATTTTATCTTTGGCAAAACAAAAAAAGATCGACAAGGTGCTTATTCCAAAAGAGAGCTTTGAAAAAGTTTCCAAAATTCCCGGCATCAATATTGCAACTTGTGAACATCTTGAAGAAGCGATTGATTTTTTCAAATTAAATGAAAAAACTTTTTCTAAACCAAAAGATATAGAGTGTGACTTTTTAGAGATAGAGGGTAAAAAATACTATTTTCAAAAAAAATTTCCTCTTGATTTTAAAGATGTAAAAGGTCAAGAAGTTGCCAAAAGAGCATCTTTGATAGCTGCTAGCGGTATGCACAATATCTTATATGAGGGAAGTCCGGGATGCGGAAAAAGCATGTGTGCAAAGAGACTAAGATATATCCTACCTCCTATGAGTTTAGAAGAGATACTAGAAAATGCAAGGCTTAGTTCAATCAATGAAGAGGATATTACTTTTGAACCGGTTAGAAATATGCGTTCCCCTCACCACACTTCAAGTCGTCCTAGCATCTTTGGAGGAGGGAGTGCAAAGGCAATGATGGGAGAAGTTGCTCTAGCAAATAACGGTATATTGTTTTTTGATGAATTTCCACACTTCCAAAAGAGTGTACTTGAAAGTTTAAGAGAGCCTTTAGAAGATCATAAAGTACTCATTTCAAGAGTAAATTCAAAAGTAGAGTATAAGACAAAGTTTTTATTTATCGCGGCTCAAAATCCATGCCCTTGCGGCAATCTTTTAAGCTCTACAAAAGAGTGCAGATGCACAGAACTTGAGATCCAAAGATATAAAAACAGACTTTCCGAACCTTTGCTCGATAGGATAGATCTGTATGTACAAATGGATGAGGTAACTAGCAAAGATAAGCCAAGTATAACATCTTTGCAAATGTTTGAAACGGTTAAAACAGCTTTTGCTATGCAAAAGAAAAGAGGACAAAAAGAGTTAAACGGCAAAATGAACGAAAAAGATATAGAAAAATTTTGTATATTAAATATCGATACACAAGCAATTCTCAATAATGCGATAGAAAAATTTGCTTTAACTCAAAGAGGTATCAATAAAATATTAAAAATAGCAAGAACCATAGCCGATATGGGGAGTTCAAAAGAGATACAAAAATCACACCTCCTTGAAGCACTAAGCTACAGAAGAAGATAAAAGGAGTAGAGATGCAAAAAGTTTTTGATGAAGTTTATGCACTTGACAAGAGATGTTATGATGAATTTGGACTAAACGAAGATATTCTTATGGAAAATGCTGCTCAGGCTATATCAAGACAAATACATAAAAAATTTAAAAAAGGAAGCTCTGTTTTTATAGTAAGCGGTCCGGGTAACAATGGGGCTGACGGAGTAACATTAGCAAGAATTTTACACAAAGATTATGAAGTGTATCTTTATCTACCGTTGAATGATAAGTCAAAAATGTGTCAACTTCAACTTCAAAGAGCTAAAAAAATAGGTATTATACCTTGCGAAGGGATAAAAAATTGTGATGTTATAGTAGATGCGATATTCGGCTCAGGACTAAATAAACCTTTAAGTGAGGATATAGTTAAAATAGTTGAGAAGATAAATCTGCTAAAAGGTTATAAAATAGCTTGCGATATACCCACAGGCATAGATACAAAAGGCAATCCAAACCCTATATCTTTTAAAGCTGATGTAACCATTTCAATGGGAGCCTATAAAACACCGCTCTTTAGCGACAATGCAAAAGATTTTACCGGAAAGATTAAAGTAGCTGACCTTGGAGTGAGTAGGAGTATTTATGAAGGTGAAAGTGATACCTTTTTGCTTGAAAAAAAAGATATGAAACTACCGGTTAGAAAACAAAAAAACTCTAACAAAGGAAGCTTCGGTCACTCTTTAATGATACTTGGAGAAAAAAAAGGAGCCTGTGTTATAGCGGCAAAATCCTCTTTTGCTTTTGGTGTAGGGCTTTGTTCAGTGTATTCAAAAAAGGCTGTGAAATTACCCGAAGAGATAATGCTTTCAAAATCCATCCCTTCAAACACTACCTCTATAGCTCTTGGAATGGGGCTAGGAGAGAAATTTGCTCCTAAATTGTTAGATGAGATAATAGCCTTGGATATTCCGTTGGTTTTAGATGCTGATATTTTTAAAAATGAGTTAATTTTAAAATTTTTAAGTAAAAGAAAAAACCTTGTCTTGACACCTCATCCAAGAGAGTTTTCCCATCTTTTAAAGATTTGCGGGTTTGGAGAATTTGAGGTAAAAGATATACAAAAAGATAGATTTAAACTTACTAGAGAGTTTACAAAAAAGTATAAAGATATTGTACTTCTTTTAAAAGGAAGTAATACTCTCATATCTCAAAATGAAAGAGTATTTATCAATAGTTTTGGCACAAACACACTCTCCAAAGGGGGCAGTGGAGATGTTTTAAGTGGACTTATTGTCTCTTTACTGGCTCAAAGATATACTCCTCTTGACGCTGCTGTAAGTGCAACACTAGCTCACTCATTTGCTGCAAAAAAATTTAAAAAAGCAAACTATGCTCTTACACCTAACGACTTGATAGAGGGCATAAAATGTCTTTAAAAAAGATAGTAGTACTCTTTAGCGGAGAAGGAACCAACCTTGAAAATATCATCAAAAAGCTTCATAAAAAAAGTTTTGGCTTAGATAACTATGAAATAGTTGCAGGCATTACAAACAAAAAAGAGGCAAACGGCATACAAATATGCAAAAGATACGACATTCCTTTTTATATCATAGAGCATAAAAACTACCCTTCAAGAGAGGAGTTTGATACTAAGCTTGTAGAAACAATAAACTCATTGAACCCACATCTGAGTGTACTTGCCGGATTTATGAGGATATTGACACCAATCTTTACAAAAAATATAAAAGCTATCAACCTTCACCCTTCACTTCTACCGCTTTTTAGGGGGAAGAATGCTATCGAAAAAAGTTTTCATTCCGATATGAAAGTAGGAGGAGTTAGTGTTCATTATGTAAGTGATGAGCTTGACGGAGGAGAGATAATACTCCAAGAGTGTTTTAAAAAAGAAGAAAATGAGACACTTCAAAGCTTTACTAAAAAAGTAAAATCACTCGAATATAAACTGTTACCACAGGCAATCATCAAAATATTAGGAGAATAAAATGAAACTCTCATATTTCAAAAATATAAGTAATAATAAAATTATGAAAGTTTCTCTTGCCAAAGGCAAAGCTTTAGTGAGGGGAATTTTTAAGGAGCTTTGCTTCTTGGAAAGGAGATAATTAAATGGAAGAAAACAAAAAAGTTATCATAAGCGGTATCAATATCCCGTTTTGGGACTTGGTGGTTTTTATAGTCAAGTTTGCCCTTGCATCAATCCCTGCCCTTTTTATTATATGGTTCGTTTTTATGATTTTTGGACTTATTTTTGGTGGAACATTTAGTATGTTTATGCATCCATGGGGATTTTAAACAAATCACCACTTATCATAAACCAACTTAGCGATTGTTGCGGCTACTACAATCAAAAAGATATATCTTACAAAGATAACCTCTTTTTTTGCTACTAAAGTTGAGCCGCCGTAAGCTCCTATAATTTGACCGGCTCCCATAATTATACCGACTTTAAGCAACACTACTCCTGAGAGGGCAAATACAATAAGTGAAACGATATTGCTAGTAAAATTAAATATCTTTGTTTGAGCAGTTGCAGCTTTTAAATCAAGCCCTAAAAGCAATACCAATGCTATTGTCCAAAACGATCCTGTACCCGGGCCAAAAAAGCCATCATAAAAACCGATAGCTAAGCCAAAAAGTATATAAAAAAGAAGTGGTTTCATTCTTCTTTCTTTAGTTGCAAGCCCTAAATTTTTATTTAAAAAAGTAAAGATAAAAAGCACTATCAACATTATGATGATAAAATTTGTCAAAAAATCTGCTGAAAAAAATTTTACTATATAAGAGCCAAGTGCGGCTCCCACAAAAGTAAAAAAGACTCCCTCAAGCACTTTTTTAGGTTCATAAAGTCCTCTTTTGGCATAATTTACAGTTGCGGTAAAACTTCCAAAGCTACTTTGGAGTTTATTAGTTCCCAATGCAAAATGAGGAGGAATACCGCTCGCTAAAAGTGCGGGTAGAGTTATGATACCTCCACCTCCTGCAATAGAATCCACAAATCCCGCACCAAAACCGGCTAAAAAAAGCAAAAAAAGGGTTAATATATCAAATTCCACAAACTATTCCTGTATTTTTGATAGTTTAACATATAGGAGTTTATATTATTTTTATAAAAGTGAATATCCCATCTTGATAGCAAGAAGATACAATAAAATAGCTATAATTTTTTTGATATGTTTAGCATTTAGCTTAAAATGCATTATAGCATTGCCTATATATCCTCCAAGGATAGCGGCTACTGCTGTTACTGCAAGTAAAGTCCAATCTATTTTTACAAAAGAGGCATAAGATAAAAATGCACTAAATGTTGAAAAAGGTATCATAAAACTCACTGCTATCGCCATCTTTTTGGCATCATATCCTAAAAGTATCAT
>JALVWI010000008.1 GCA_027038335.1 Campylobacterales bacterium
GGTATAAAGCTAAGACCAAAAAGCATAGGATGTCTAAAGCAGGAAAATATACCGCTTGTTACTAATTTGTTGGTTTCAAGTCTTGGTATATCACCCTCTCTTCCATATTTTTTTAGTTCTCTTCCACCCACTTTTGCTGCATGAAAAGAGAGTTTCATCAAAAAAATACCTATCAAAAAAGTAACCAAATGAAAAATAGGGTTTTTTACAATATCTTGAAAATATATGAAGTCGTAATAAAAGCCAAAATATACTCCTCCAACAAGGATAAATATCCAAAGCAAAACTCTTATGACAACTGATGGTGTAGTTTTTATCTTCATAAGGTTGATTATATCATTCTTTTTTATAAGTATCCTAAATTTAATATTGATATTAAATTTATAATGCTAAAATAAGATAATAAACTAAATTTAAGGAGTTCAAATGTTTTCAGGAGGAAGAGTAAAAGAACTTGAAGATGAAATACAAGCTCTCAAAGAAGAAAATGAAAAACTAAAAAATGAGCTTCAAGAGTGTCAAAATGAAAAATATAAATTGCATAACAATAAACAAGATATTGATAAAGATAGTAATGATGAAGCAAAACTAAAATTACTTGATATTATTTTAAAAAGTTATGACAGCGGTGTGAGATTTTTGCAAGATACTATAGAAGAAAATCTTACTATGCTAGAATATGCTGATAAGCGCAACATTGAAAATGCAAAAGAGATGGATAATATAGAACAAAATACAGATAAAGTGGTAGAGTCTATGCATAAAATTGAGGAGATAACTGTAGGATTACAAGATGACTCAAATGCACTCAATGATCATGTAAACTCTATTTCTGATATTATAAATCTTATAAAAGATATTTCGGATCAAACCAATCTTTTAGCTCTCAATGCTGCCATAGAGGCTGCAAGAGCCGGTGAACACGGAAGAGGCTTTGCCGTAGTTGCGGATGAAGTTAGAAAACTAGCTGAAAGAACCCAAAAAGCTACCCAAGAGGTAGAGATAAATATAAGTACACTAAAACAGAGTGCCTCAACTATACTAAATTCAACCGAAATATTTACAGAAGAGACAAACAAAGGAGTTAGTGTACTTGATGAGTTTAAAGAAGCGGCTGATAAAGCAAGAGAAAATTCAAGAGAAATTCAAAAATTAACTACAAATATCACTAGAGAAATGTATATAAGCAATGGAAAGATAGATCATATCAAGCTAAAATTGCAAGCGTATGAAGCAATGATGGAAAATAAAAATGTAAATATTATTGATGAAAATAGTTGTAGATTTGGTAAGTGGTTTGGAAGTGAAGTAAAAGAACTTTTGAGTAAAAACCAACAAGCTATTCAAAAGATTGATCAAGAACATAGAAAAATACATCAACTTCTTATAAAAGCACTTGATGAGTACTTTAAGTCTAAAGATATGGATTCGGTACTTACTGATATAGAGCAGGTGGAACATTATAGCGAGGAATCTTTTGAGATACTTTTAAATGCTATAAAAGAGGTAAGAGTCTAAAAGGGCAATTTTTGATTTTTGATTTTTGATTTTGATTTTTATAATTTATAGTATAAATTAATTTTATGACGGATTTAGAATATTTAAAAATATTATTTATCTATATAATTATTGTATGGTGATATTTTTTTTAGCTACTTCATTTTTGAAAAAATTGCACCATTTTTCAACTCTTTTTTTATCATAGTCGGCTAAGTAGATCTCTACATACCTTTTATCATCTACAAATTTAGGAAGAGAGGAAAATTCCAAATCTTTTGGAAGTGATCTCATTATCTCAATGAGATCATTTTCGCTTGCTATGACCGTAAAAGTACAAGAAAATTTTTTTGAATTTTTCGGATAAAATCTATCAAGTGCTTCTATGACCATGTGTCTTGACATTTCAGGAAAACCCGGTACAAAGAAAAATCTCTCATCTACTCCAAAACCGGGAACATTATTGATCACATTTTTTAAAAGTAGAGCATCTTTAGGTAAATTTGCCATATTTATTCTATGAGGATAAGCTTCTTTTTTAAATTGATCTATTATCAATTTTAGAGCAACTTTGTTTTGCTCTATGATGCCGTTACTAAAAACTTTTGCCGCTACTTCTCTGGTATAATCATCAGGTGTTGCTCCGATCCCTCCAAAGCTAAACATCACCGAATTAGGATCTTTCTTGACAAGATTAAAAACATTCTCCATGAAAGCAGGGTCATCTTTTATGACAAAGTTTGCTTTTTGTTCCCAACCTCTTTTTAAAAGTTCACCATTTATAAACTCAAAATGTTTATCTTTTCTTCTGCCGTTAAAAAGTTCTGTTCCTATGATAACAGAGTAAAAGGAGGGATTTTTGACTGCCATTAGATCTTACTTTTTATAAAGTTTTCCATATCGGCAACTATCTCTTCGATACTTCTTTCGCCGTTAATTTTTTTAAGCAATCCTCTTTTTTCATAGAAGGATTGAATTGCAGCTAAAGGTTCGGTATATACTTTCATTCTATTGAAAAATACTTCTTCATTATCATCAGCACCTCTAGCTCGTCCTAAAACTCTCTCTTTTGCTACTTCTTCACTAACTTCCACTTCTATGACAGAAACTAACTCTATATCTTTTTCCTCTTTTAGTATCTTATCAAGTGCTTCCATTTGCTCTACACTTCTTGGATAACCGTCGATAAGGATAATATCTTTTGAAGAATTTTTTATAGCACTAACTATGGTATCTACAACAATCTTTAAAGGAACAAGATTGCCTTTTGAAGTAAAACTTTCTATAGTTTTTCCAAGTTCACTACCGCTTGCAATTTCCGCTCTTAAAAGATCTCCAGTAGAGTAGTGTGCTATCGTTTCACTATTGTTTTTTGCAATGATTTCAGCATCAGTTGTTTTACCGCTACCCGGTGCTCCAATTATTAAAAATAGTTTTTTCATTTTCATCCTTTTTGTCTAAATCCTAAATCCTAAATCCTTTTTTATTCTTGAGCCAAAGGCTTTCTTATTCTAAGCCCCAACTCTTTTAACTGTTCGCTATCTACTTCACTTGGTGCACTTGTAAGAAGGCATTGTGCTTTTTGTGTTTTTGGAAATGCTATAACATCCCTGATACCCTCAGCACCGCTTAAAAGCATAATGAGCCTATCAAATCCTATGGCAAATCCACCGTGAGGAGGAGCACCGAATTTTAAAGCTTCAAGTAAAAATCCAAACTTTTCATCAGCCTCTTCTTTAGTGATACCTAAGAGTTTAAATACTTTTTCTTGTATCTCTTCTTTGTGTATCCTTATGCTTCCACCACCTAGTTCAACTCCGTTTAAAACTATATCATAAGCGATAGAACTTATCTCTTCAAGATTTTCTTTATTTAAATCTTTTGGCATGGTAAAAGGGTGATGAAGAGCTTTTACTTTTCCATCTTCTATCTCAAACATTGGAAAGTCAACCACCCATGTAAAGTTAAACTCATCTTTTGGTATGATATCCATAAGTTCAGCCAAATATATTCTAAATCTTCCCATATAGTCAAGCACTACTTTTTTATCTCCAGCTCCAAAAAAGACAACATCACCCACTTTTATATCGCAAACTTTGATGATTTCATTTAAATCTTCTTCACTGAAAAACTTTGTAAGTGGTCCTTTTAAACCATCCTCTTTCATTTGAAAGTAGCCCAAACCTTTAGCTCCAAATTTTCGGACATACTCCTCAAAGCCTTTCATTTGTCTTTTTGAAAAGATATTATCCCCATTTGGAACTTTGAGAGCTTTTATGCGGTTGTGAGCTTTATCTTTTGCTATGGAGCTAAATATTTCATTGCTACTTTTTGCAAATATATCTATAACATCTACCATGGAAAGATCATATCTTAAGTCCGGCTTATCACTTCCGTACTTTTCCATAGCCTCATCGTAACTAATGCGTTTAAAACTTTTTTCTATCTCTTTACCGCAAGCTTTAAAGATGTTGTATAGCAAGTGTTCGGCAACTTTTATCACATCTTCTTGAGTGCAAAAACTCATCTCTACATCTATCTGGGTAAATTCAGGTTGTCTATCTGCTCTTAAGTCTTCATCTCTAAAACATTTTGCTATCTGAAAGTATCTATCAAATCCTCCTACCATTAAAAGTTGTTTAAAAAGTTGTGGAGATTGAGGAAGTGCATAAAATTCACCGTTATGAACTCTGCTAGGAACTAAGTAGTCTCTTGCACCTTCAGGAGTTGATTTGGTAAGCACCGGAGTTTCAACTTCTAAAAATCCAAGCTCATCCAAAGCATTTCTAGCAGCTATGGCTGCTTTACTTCTTAGCTTGAAAACTTCCAAAGACTCTTTTGTTCTAAGTTCAAGGTATCTATACTTTAATTTTATCTCTTCATTTACTCTTTTATCTCCTAAGTCAAAAGGCATAGGAAGGGATCTGTTTTCTATAACAAGTTCATCTACAACTACTTCAATAGTTCCTGTTTTTAAGTTTGGATTGTTTAAACCTTCACCTCTTGGTCTTACTTTTCCTTTGGCAATCAGCACAAATTCATCTCTAACGCTATCTGCTAATTTCCAAGCTTCTTCATTATCATTTGGATCGCAAACTAGTTGGATAAGACCTGTTTTGTCTCTTAAGTCTATAAAAACAACTCCGCCATGGTCTCTTCTACTATTTACCCATCCGCAAAGTTTAACTTCTTTGCCAATATCATTTTCACTTACTTCTGTATTGTAGTGTGTTCTCAAAGTTATTCCTTAAAAATTGTAAAAATTTAGGAAATGATTATACTAAAAATAATCTAATAAGGTGCTTACATTGCTTGTAGTGATGTTACTAATTCTTCGTAAGTTGTATTATTTTTCTTTAAAAAGTCCATTAGCAATGCTTCAGAGGCTGCCATGCCTCCTCTTTGTTCGGCACTAACTAATTGTTTATAAAGAGGTATAACTGCTTCTATACCTTTTCTTGAAGGTTTTCTTCTAACAGAATAGTATCCTACTACATTTCCGTTGACATCAACTGAAGCTGTGATATTGGCAAAAACCCAGTAGTATCCTCCATCTTTTCTTAAGTTTTTAACAAAACCGAAAAATTCCTTTTTTTGCTTTAACAAATCCCATAAAAGCTTAAAGGCGATACGAGGCATATCAGGATGTCTTATGAGATTGTGATTGGCACCTATTAGTTGGTCAAATGTGTACATACTCATTTCCATAAATATGTGATTGCAATAAGTTATAAAACCTTTTGTAT
>JALVWI010000009.1 GCA_027038335.1 Campylobacterales bacterium
TTCTTGGAGATTGTCTCTATCAAATCTAGGTATCATTGTAGCAGCTAATATACCTGCTACAATGATAACAAAAACAAGTTCTAACATTGTAAAGGCATATTTTTTATTTTTGCTGTATCTCAACTTTTTTCCTTATAATAGTAGTAGAGAAAACTCTACTACTATTATATCATAAATTTTTTATATCTCTTCTGCCTTTTCAACATCATAAAGAATATCATCCATAGGATGTCTATACATAGGCATAGCAAGTCTTTTTTCATCAAGTATATGACCGATAAACCCTATACTTCTTCCGACTATAAAGAAAGAGTTTAAAGTTCCGCTCTCTATAAATTCATTTATCTCATCTTCACTATATCCTAAAGCTCTCCACATATCTACCATAAGGATGCCGATAGTTCCGTCAACATTTAGGATAAGATTATCTTTTTTGCTTGTTGTAAGTTGCTCAACTTCTAAAGCATAATTTAAAAGTGAAGTCTTTGGAAAATACTCTTTTGCAAATTTTTTAAGTCCTTCTACTCTTTTATCAGGATTTCTTAGTGATTTGATCCTGTGACCGATACCCGGGATCGGAATACCTTGTTTTTTCATATAACTTAAAAATTGTGCCGGAGTCAAATTGTTATCATTTGCATATTTGAAATATTTTGCAGCTCCATCTATTGCACCGCCAAATCTTGGACCTATAGTTAAAAGTCCGGTAACAAGTGCTTCTACCACACTTTTTCCGGCTCTTGCTGTTACTTTGGCATTATGAGCTCCACTGACTGCCGGACCATGATCTGCCACAGTTTTAAGTACAGTTTCTATAAAGTCTGATGCCCATCTTGGATACTGTTTTTTAAACCATAAAAGTGCTATAACATCGCCTATAGTTTTACCGGTATCCGGAGTAGCTACTGAACTGATAGGAAATCCTGCATAAGTAGCTTCTTCACCTCTATCATCACTGATAGTACAGATAAAGTTCTTTGGTCTTCTATTGGTTGAGAAAGTTTTTACAACCGGTTCTTCTATCTCGCTGATAACTCCCTCATCTTTTAGTTTGTTATAAACTGCATTTATCGTTTTTGGAAGATCATTGAAACTTTCAGGCACATAGAAACCGGCTTCTCTCATAGCTGCATTTTTAGCAACTGCTGTTTCTCTATCTGCATTTGCACTAGCTCCTGCATGACCGAATTGAACTCCGCTACTAAAGTGTTGAGCTATAGTTCCTATACACCACGCTATAATAGGCTTAGTAATTTTACCCTCTTTTACCGCTTCAATGACTTTGTACTCTTCAGTTCCACCGACTTCTCCAAGAAGTATCATGTATTTTACTTGTGGATTGCTCTCCATCCTAAGAAGATTGTCTATAAAAACGGATCCTACAAATCTATCTCCGCCTATTGCAACACCTTCAGCAATTCCATCGGCATTTAGAGCAATGATGTTTGACATTTCATTAAACAATCCGCCACTTCTTGTAACCAAGCCGCAACTTCCGGCACGATGAAGTTTTGAATTGATGATATTTTCTATAGTTCCGCCTATATTTGCTATCTTGAAAGCTCCCGGAGCTATAGCACCGACCGTAGCAGGTCCTATGACTGTGATACCTTTACTTCTAGCAGCATTATTCATAGTTCTTGCCATTCTCTCAGGAATTCCCTCAGCTGTCACCATAATGGTTTTAAACTGTCCATCAAGCTTGATAGCTTCCATCGTAACATCATAAGCAGTTCTAAATGATCCAAAGTTTAAAAGTACATCAGCATTTGGAAAAGCTTTTGCGGCTTCAGGTGTACTTTTGAAAACCGGTATCATTACTTCATCATTGCCATAAAAGAATTTTTCAAATTTATTATTGCTTGTAGGAGCAACTATGGCTGCAACGGAAGGTTTTTCTCTGTCTATTGTGTAGTCATAATCAAGCATTCTCTGGATAGCAGTTTTGTTATTGTTCCAAAATATCGCTTGTGTATCTTTTGTAAATAATGCACCCATTTTATTTCTCCTCCAATGCTATATGAACTATCTCTGTTACATGTGTTTCAGGACCGTAAACTTCTATATAAAGTCCCAATCTATCAGCAGCCTCTTTTATATCTTTTAAACCTTTTTTATAGTTAGGTCCACCTCGTCTGACATATATCTTTGTTCCTACTTCTTTAAGTTTATCTGCATACTTTTCAAGAGCTTGTATAATACCGGTAAAAGTTTTGGCAACATCGGTAAAGTTTGCTATCGCACCGCCGATAATGAGTATCTTGCCTCTACCTTTTGGGTCTTTGTGTCTTGTCATAAGATCAAAAATAGTCTCAGCATAAAAAGCAGTCTCTGCCGTTGTAGGACCACCGCTGTACTCTCCATAATTTGCCAATTCACTAACATCAGTCATATCTGCAATCGTATCAGCATAAACGACACTTGCTCCACCACCGGCTACCATAGTCCAAACTCTTCCCATTGGATTTAGTATAGTAAGCTTTAAGCTTGCCCCGCTTTTTGCATCAGCTTCAGCGATAGCTTCTTCTTCAGGGCTTTTTTTATCCATACCAAATGGTGTAGGAAACTCTATATCGCCCCATTTATCTTTCATCATAAAGCCGGCTGTATCGTCAAGTCTAGCTACTAGATCAAGGATATGCATATTGTTTTCTATTATTACTAATGGATTTATCTCCAAATATGCAAAATTTAAATCTCTATAAAATTTATAAAATTGATTGGCAAATGTTACAAATATCTCTTTTTTATCTGCCGGAATATCCTTAGGAACATTGGCTCTAATAAGATGTTTTATATCAGCATCATCCAAATCTATCGGGATAACCGCCTCAGTAACCTTATCACTCCAACCCTCTTCTACTTCCATTCCACCTTCAGCAGACATATAAAGAACATCGTCTTCTCCAACTGTTGTTGCGGCTATATAATACTCTTGATCTTGAGAGTGTGGGGTAAAAGGCTCTACTATAAAATGTGTAAGATAGCCTTCTTGACCGGATATAAGAAGTGTCTCATGAGCTCTTTTCTCATCTATCCACTTTGCGGCATCCTCTAAAGTCACATCTCCCGGTTTGTCAACTTTAAATAAAACAAGACCGTTTTTACCTCTTTTTCCAAAAAGCATATCAGGTTTTGCGACCAAAGGTTTTTGAGTTAACCACTCAAAACCATGCTCTTTTGCTTTTTCTCTAAGCTCATCTCCACTAGTTACCAGTACTGATTGAAAGCCATATTCAAAACCGCTAAAATAATCATTCCAGTGTTTTGCAAATAGTGCTTTACCGTCATATTCGCGTATTGCTCTTTGAGCCATAATTGCTCCTTGTTTATAGTATATTAATATGTGAGATTATACAATAAATAATAATAATTATTCAAATTTTAAATACATTTTTGGCAATTTTTAATTCATTCGTGTAGTTTTGAAACATATACTTTAAAAACGGGCTTATGGTAGTAACTTATCGTAACACTCTTGCCTTTTGTTTGCGGAAAAAATGTCAATTTATACTTTCCTCCGTTTTTAATGCCGTAAAACCTTAATCTTAAAGCAAAATCTCTATCAGTTGAGTTTATCGCTTTGATATGCATACTTTTTAATCTCCTAGCAATCTCTTTAGCAAAATCATATCTATAAGTAAAATGTTTTTTTGGGCTTGATAAAATTAAATAAAGAGGCTTGTTGAAATATATAAGAGTAAAGTTTATCACTAATGAACTAAAAACAATAACAAAAAAAAACTTGTGCCAACCTCTAAGTTCAGGTATTCTAACCCTATAGCTAGATAAAAAAGTCCTTACCATCAAAGGAGTAGCTATGATAGCAAATGGTGCAAAATCTTCCAGTCTTATTTTTTGTCTAAAAGAGAGCAATAAAGAAAAAATAAAAGCTACAAATGAGATAAACCATAAAATATTTTTTTTCTCTTTTATCAGTATCCTATACTCAGTATAAAAAAAGTATAAAAAAACCAATGGAGAAAATATAGCACTATAAACCGCTAAAGTATCAATGAAATAGTTTTTCGGCTTGCCTCCTATATCAAGCCCCCAGACATACATACTAATACCAAATAAAATCAATGAAAAATAAAGCAGTGTATTATCTTTTTTATAAATGGAGTAAAATATCAAAGACAAGTAAAAGATAGAAAAAGAGTTATCGACTGAAAAAGATAATGACAAAATCAAATATGCTATGCTATATTTTTTATTTTCATAAAGATAGATAAACAGAAGCGATAAAAAGATAACTATCTCAGCGCTATTTACCAAAAGTGCGGCACTATTTGTACCCGGAAGCAATAAATAGACTATAACACTAAAAACCCTATCACTTTTCCTTTTCAAATACTGTTTGCTAAGCTTATAAAGCAAAATAGTACTCAAAATATGAAAAAAGATAAAGGGTATTCTTAGCGCAAAGTCATTCTGACCCAAAATAGAAGTTGAAAATCTAACCAAATAGTGCACAAAAGAGGTTGAATTAAAAAATATCCAAGCCTCACTATAGCTAATACTAAGAGTTTTAACTCCATATAATAGAAAAATAGAGTGAATAAAAAGGATAATAGTGATTAAAAATGTCTCGTTTGAAAACCTGCTTTTGTTATGATTGGAGCTAAATTCCTCAATCCTAAATCCTAAATCCTCCAACCTAAATCCTCAAAAAATTGTCCAATATCTTATATCCATGCTCACTCATGATGGACTCAGGATGGTATTGAACTCCATATATTTGATGGCCTTTTATCTGCAAAGACATTATCTCTTCATCATCCTTACTATAAGATGTTACTTCGATAATATCAGGCAAATCATCTTTTTTTACTACCAATGAATGATACCTCGTAGCCGTAAACTCGTTTGGCATATCTTTATATAGTGGAGTTTTTTTACCATTCATCATTATAGTTGAAGTTTTGCCATGCATCATTTTTTTAGCTCTTACAATTTTAGCTCCAAAACTTTGAGCAATACTTTGATGTCCTAAGCAAATACCGAGTATAGGAAGTTTATCTTTAAAATATGATACACACTCCAGTGAAACTCCAGCTTCATTAGGTGTAGCAGGGCCGGGTGAAATGATAATCTTTTCAGGATTTAACTTTTCTATCTCTTCCACACTCATTTCATCATTTCGTACAACTTTCAAATCAGCCCCTAGCTCTAAGCAGTACTGGACTATATTGTAAGTAAAACTATCATAATTATCTATCATCA
>JALVWI010000010.1 GCA_027038335.1 Campylobacterales bacterium
GCAAATATTTCTTTATAAAGTTTTATAATAAGTCTTTTATTTTCTTCAGAAATATTGGCGGAGTAACCTGTGAGTATAAAATTTGTAAAATCCTCGTACTGGTAATTCTCTCCTGATATTTCACAAAATTTTTCGTGCATCCTCTCTAGTGAATAATTTAAAGACTTTGAATATACATATTCTCCATCAGCATAGATAGCTAAAAATGCATCACTCTTTTTAAAATACAAAAAACAGTCAACACTATCTTTTTCAATAAGATTTTTATTATAAACAGACTTTATCAAAAGAGGCTCAGGTAAAATATAGTCAATATATTTTACTTTTTTTACAATATCCTTAAACTCTTTTTCGATTTGACTTGTTTCTATAGCAAATATATTAAATTTTCTTTTGTTATTGTTTTCAAAACCAAAGAATTCTTTGTAAAATATAGTGTATTGAATAGCCGGATCGAAATTTAACTCATCATAAGCTTGAATATCAATAGCACTTTCCAAATCTTCATCAGTTATATTACTATTTATTTCTATAGAATCTGTAATAAGATTTTTTGAGCTTAGGATAGAGATATAAAAGTTTTCTTTTTTAAATCCGGAAAGCTTGTTTAATTTTATCTCATTATTTTGAAACCTATATGACTTTCCGTTAGTCGGATCTATCGTAATAATAGAATTGTAGTGTTTAGTTTTGTTAATTTGTTTATTTGTCATATATTCACATCCATTTTACATAATATGTATTTTATATATTATTAGCTTAATTTAACATTATATTTGGCACTTTACAATACTTTTTCTTCAAAAACTATCATCTTTTACCCTATAACCCAAATCGGACAAAGCTTTTTTATCTTTACTCCATCTAGGTTTTACTATAACCTCCAACTTTAAAAACACCTTTTTATCGCTTAATTTTTCAATATTTTTTCTAGCTTCAATTCCTATTCTTTTTATAGCACTTCCGCCTTTTCCTATGATCATACCTTTTTGTGATTTTTTTTCAGTTATTATATTGGCAAAAATTTTATCCAATCTTTCACCCTCTTCTACTTTTTCAACAATAACATCACTTAAGTAAGGTATCTCATCACTAAAATTATTAAACAAAGCTTCTCTGATATACTCTTTATATATCTCTTTTAAATTTTCAGTAGTCAAAAGTTCAGGATCATATAGATATGGATGTATTGGAATGTATTTTGAAATAATATTTAAAAGCTCGTTCTGTTTTGTTCCTTTTTTTATTGATATTGGAACTAACTCTTTGTAAACATTTTGAAATTTTTGATACTGAGAAATCTTTTTAAGTAACTCATCTTTGCTTACAATATCCATTTTGGTTAAAAGCACTATATGAGGAGTGTTTTTTTTATTTAATTTTAAAAATTTTTCATACTCATCAATGCTATCTTTTGCAGAAGCTAAAAATAAGATAAGATCACAATCCCCCATAGCCTTTAAAGTCTCTTCAAGCATGAATTGATTTAAAAGTCTCTCTTTTTGATGAATGCCGGGAGTATCTATAAAAATTATCTGAGTATTTTTATACATTACTATAAAATTCATTCTTTTTCTAGTAGCATTGGCTTTATGTGATACAAGAGCCAATTTTTCACCTATAAGCCAGTTTAAAAGCGAACTTTTTCCACTATTTGGTCTTCCAACAACTGAAACAAAACCTGCTTTTGTTTGTAAATCACTCACAAAATATACCTCGAAACTTCTTCATCCTCTATAACTTCATCAAGTTTGTTATGAACCAACTCTTTTGTAACCACTATAGTCTCACCTTTGTGCTCATCAGCATCAAAGCTTATATCTTCCAATACTCTTTCTATAACCGTGTGAAGTCTTCTAGCACCTATATCTTCAGTTTTTTCATTTGTTATATGCGAGATTTTGGCCATCGCCCTTATAGCTTTATCATCAAATTGAAGTTCAACATTTTCAGTACTTAAAAGTGCTTCATACTGCCTTAAAAGTGAATTTTTAGGTTTTGTAAGTATTTGATAAAGCACATCTTCATCAAGAGAACTAAGCTCAACCCTTAAAGGAAATCTTCCTTGAAGTTCTGGTATCAAATCACTAGGTTTTGTCAGGTGAAATGCACCTGCGGCAATAAAAAGTATATGATCACTTTTTACTGTTCCATGTTTAGTATTGATACTACTTCCTTCAACGATAGGTAAAAGATCTCTTTGTACTCCTTCTTTACTTGGATCTTGCCTTGAGTTATTTTTTTGACTTACCGCTATCTTATCTATCTCATCAATAAAAACAATTCCACCATTTTCTACTCTTTTTAAAGCTTCACTTTTTACCAAATCCATATCCAAAAGTGTTTCACTTGCTTCATTTTTAAGTATCTCTTTTGCTTCTTTTACGGTTACTTCTTTTTTTATCTTTTCTCTACCGCTACCAAGTATCTTGATAAATGATTCTTGAACTTTTATAACTTCAGGCGGTAAAGAGCTATCATCACTACCGCTAAAACCTTTTTGGATTTCAAGCTCAATTTTTAGATCATCGAGATCTCCATTTCTAAACTTTTGTAACATTCTATTGTAACTTTTTTCATAATCCTCTTTTTTTTCGGCAGTCGCACCCTTTGGTAGAGGAGGTAAAAGTTTTTCCAATATCTTTTTTTCTATATAATTACTTATAGAGTCTTTATTTTTCTCTTTATGCTCACTTTTTACAAGGTTGATAGCATTTGAAACTAAGTCCCTTATCATTGACTCTACATCTCTTCCTACAAAACCGACTTCAGTATATTTGCTAGCTTCTACCTTAACAAACGGGAGACTAAGCATTTTTGCCAATCTTCTTGCTATTTCAGTTTTACCGACACCTGTTGAGCCTATCATGAGGATATTTTTAGGCATTATCTCATCTTGCATCTCTTTTGGAAGTTTCATTCTCCTGTATCTATTTCTAAGGGCTATAGCTATAGCTTTTTTTGCCTCATTTTGACCTATGATATACTCATCAAGATATGAAACTATCTCTTTTGGAGTTAAATTCATTTGCTTTCATCCTTTTGTTCTAAAGTATAGATATTGATATTTGCATTTGTATATATACAAAGTTCTCCTGCAATTTTTAAAGATTCTTTGACAATGTTTTCTTCATCAAGATCTGAGTATTTTTTAAGAGCCCTAGCAGCACTTATAGCAAAATTTCCGCCACTTCCTATGGCAGCCAAACATTTATCTTCAGGCTCAACAACATCACCTGTTCCGCTTAGGATAAATATATGTTTTGTATTTAAAACTATCATCATAGCTTCAAGTCTTCTAAGATACTTATCTTTTCTCCACTCTTTTGAAAACTCTATGACAGCCTTTAGAAGGTCACCTTTTCTTTGTTCTAAAATACCTTCAAACATATCAAAAAGATTGAAAGCATCTGCCGTACTTCCGGCAAATCCTGCCAAAACTTTACCGTTATAAAGTTTTCTTATCTTTACTGCATTTCCTTTCAAGACGGTATTACCGAAAGTTACTTGCCCGTCTCCGCCGATTACAGCTTTATTTTTGCCTTTTAGAGCAAGTATAGTAGTAGCTTCAAACACTTTTTAAACTCCTGTTACTTCAATAAGTACTTTTGCATGGATTCCATGACCTAATTTCAATGATACATCGTACTCACCGGTAGCTTTTATCGCTTTATCGATCTCAACATGTTTTTTATCTATTTCATAACCTGTTTGAGCAAGTATCTCCTTGGCAATCTCTTCTTTGGTTACGGCACCGAAAAGTGAACCGTTTGCTCCTAGTTTTCTTTTTATTACAACTTTTTTATCTTTTAGATTTGTCTCTATCTCTTTAAGTTTTGCTATAAGAGTTTCCTCCTCCTCTTTTCTTCTTCTTTGTTCCTCTTCCCACTCTTTTATAACTTCAGCGGTAGCAATTTTAGCAAATCCTTTGGCTACCAAAAAATTTCTTCCATATCCATCTTTTACTTCTTTAATTTCCCCTGCTTTTCCAAGGTTTTTTACATCTTTAACAAGTAAAACTTTCATAATTTATATCCTTTATTATTTTTGGATGATATTATAGCAAAATATATTTTACGAAGAGTTAATAAAGTACATAAATACCTAAATATAGTATCAACTGATATAATTTAACATATCTAAAATATGTTGAGATATATGATATTTTTTACTAACAACATCTTTTATGCCAAGTTCTAAAAATTTCCCTTCTTTATATCCTACTACGATATTTGATTTTTTACTTCTTAAAAGTATGTCAACTGCTCTTACGATAAATTCAAATGCCGTCAATCTTTCAAAAACAGTGGGATTACCTCCTCTTTGAATATAGCCTAAAATACTTTTTCTTGTTTCAAGTCCAAGATTTTTTTCCATCCATTCTACCATATAGTCTGTCTTATTAACACCTTCAGCTATAAAACATAAAACATAATTTCTTCCATTTTTCATCTCCTTAAGAAGAACTTTTTTTGCAAGATCAAGATCAAGATCAACTTCAGGTATCATACATATCTCAGCACCGCAGGCAATAGCAGAAGTGGCACAAAGATATCCACATTCTCTTCCCATTGTCTCTATAACAAAGCCTCTTTTAAATGTTGAAGCGGTATCTCTTATCTTATCGCTTGCATCTCTTATAACATTAAGTGCGGTATCAACACCTATACAATACTCGGTTCCGGCTATATCATTATCTATGGTTGCGGGAATTCCGACAAATCTAATGTCAAATTCACGACAAAAAATATCCATAGCTCTAAAACTACCGTCTCCACCAAGAACAATGATAGCATCTATCCCTCTTCTTTTCATATTTTCGTATGCAATTTTTCTATATTTTTTTTCATACCATCTTTTTGATCTTGAAGAACCTATGATAGAACCTCCTCTATGAAGTATTCCGCTAACATCTTTGTAAGATGCTTTTTTTATATTATCATCTATCAAACCTTCGAGTCCGTTATATATAAAATATGGTGTTTTATTATTAAATTTTACATAATCAACAAATCTTTTAACTGCAGGATTCATACCGGGAGCATCACCTCCTGAACACATTATGGCTATAGACATTATTTTTTCCTTTCTTTGAAAATAGTATTATATTATAACACCATTAGTAACAAATTGTAAACAATTTTGAAAAGTTTACTACATTTTATCTCTTTTTCTAAAAGTTTTATGAGAAAAATACTAAAATAAATAAAA
>JALVWI010000011.1 GCA_027038335.1 Campylobacterales bacterium
TAGGGACATTTAAAGACGGTAAGATAATGTATAACTATATTCAGATAGTAAAAGCGGCAGGTCATAGTTGTCCGACAGTTGCAGGAGGCTATGCTATGACTTATCATGCGCTAAAGGCTCTTTATGACGAGGAGTTACCGGTAAGAGGCAATATAAAAGTAGAATTTAAAGAGGATATAGAAGAGGGTGTGATAGGTGTTATAGCAAATGTTATTACAAATATCACGGGAGCTACGGATAAAAGTGGATTTAAGGGTATAGGCGGTAAATTTGCCAGACATTCACTAATGTTTTTTCATGCACCCATAAGTTCATCAGCTAGATTTACTAGAGTTGATACCGGTAAAAGTGTAGATATTTTTTATGACCATTCAAAGGTACCCGGCAGTCCAAAAATGCAACCTCTTATGCAGAAAATTATGCAAGGAGTTGCAACAAAAGATGAAAAAGAAGAGTTTGGTAAACTTTGGCAAACAAGAGTTGAGAAAATACTTTGTGAAAAGTTTGATGAAGTAGTGAGAGTAGAAAAGAGGTTTTAGGATTTAGGTTTTAGGACTGTATTTTCTAATCACGAGTAGAAAAGGTTGAAGATGAAGAACATTATACTTATCGGCTTTATGGGAGTTGGGAAAGGGACTATTGCAAGAGCATTATCAAAAAAGAGCGGTATGTTTGCAGTAGATACTGATGATCTTATAGAAAGTCTTGAAAATAAAAAGATAAAAAAGATATTTGCCGATAGCGGTGAAACATACTTTAGAGAACTTGAAAAAAAGTGTGCGTTATGGCTTCAAAAGAGTGTAAATGATACTATTATCTCAACCGGCGGAGGATTTTATAAACAAAAAAATATAAAAAAAATTGGTAAAATTATCTATCTAAAATCCTCCTTTAAAGCTATCTTGGATAGGCTAAACAATCATCCAAATGCTGAAAAAAAATTGGCAAAAAGACCACTTTTGCAAGATATGGATAAAGCAAAAGAATTATACAATAACAGAATAAAAGAGTATGAAAAGATAGCTGATATAACTATCAATGTAGAAAATAAAGATATAAAAAAGATAGTCAAAGAGATCATGGATATTTAATTTTGTTTTCTTCTGCAAAAACTACTTTACAAACATAGCAATTTGACTTTATGTTTTATTTCAGTATTTACCTTGTTTTCAACAAAGTAATAAGTAAAAAATAAATATATACTTTGATTTAATATAAAAGTATAAAATGGTATAATTATACTTTATTATTTATTATTTGACTGGAGGAAGAGATGAAAAAGATTATAAATGGCTTACTTTTATTGTTGGTAGGTATTATTTTTAGCGGATGTATGATAAACAATGTTCCTACTTATGATGAAGGAGTAAAGGCTGCTTGGGCTCAAGTGGAAAATCAGTATAAAAGAAGAGCAGACTTGATACCAAATCTTATAGCAACCGTTAAAGGGTATGCTAAGCATGAAAAAGATGTATTGACTGAAGTTACAAAAGCTAGAAGTAGAGTTGCCAATATGACAATACCGAAAGATATATTAACCAATCCAGTAGCATTTAAAAAGTTCCAAGAAGCTCAAGGCCAGCTTGGAAATGCACTTTCTAGACTTTTGGCTGTTAGCGAAAGATATCCTGATCTTAAAGCTGATAAGAACTTTTTAGCTCTTCAATCACAGCTTGAAGGAACAGAAAATAGAATAGCTGTTGCAAGAAGAGACTATATACAAGCGGTACAAAAATACAATCTAGAACTTAGAACAATACCAAATAAATGGATAGCTCATATATTATATCCTAATGCAAAGTTGAAACAAACTTTTACTATTACAAAACAAGAGGCAAAAGTTCCACAGGTAAAATTTTAATTGATGAGACATTTTACTAGACTTTGGTTCAGTATGGGGGAGATTGCTTAGTGAGAAAGTTTTTTTTATTGCTTTTTTCTACTGTGTTAATTTATGCCATAACTTTTCCAAAGTTAACCGGACGAGTTGTGGATGAAGCAGGAATACTTTCAAGTGCTACAAAGTCAAAGTTAAATATTTTACTAAAAAATGCGGAACAAAATAGCACTGATCAAGTTGTAGTCGTAACATTAAAATCACTTCAAGGTAATGATATAGCCCAGTATGGATATCAGCTAGGTAGGCACTGGGGAATAGGTCAAAAAAAGAGCAATAACGGAGTTTTGTTGATAATAGCACCAAATGAAAGAAAAGTTCGTATAGAAGTGGGATACGGCTTGGAAGGAACTTTAACAGATGCTTTAAGCTCAGTTATTATTCAAAATGATATATTGCCATATTTTAAAAGAGGCGATTATGATGAAGGGGTAGTAAGCGGGGTAAAAGCTATACTTTCAGTCTTAAAAGGAACTTATAAAAAACAAAAAAATACTTCAAAAAAAGATGATTTTGCTCCTTTGGTATTTTTTGCTTTTGTATTTTTTATAGTTTTCGTTCAATCAATTTTTGCTAAAAAATATAAAAATATTACTTCAAAAATTATACCAAGTTCTTTCATAGGTTTTTTTGTATATGCTTTTACTACATCTTTGATAATTGGAATTGTTGTATTTATTATCGCATTTGGTATTTTTATGTATTTTAAGGCTTTTGAAGCTACTTCTAGCTCCTCTCCTACTTTTATAGGAAGCAATAACAATAATAATGGATTTTTTGATATAAATAACGGTGGTGGTTTTGGAGATTTTGGAGATAGTTTTAGCGGAGGCGGAGGCGGCTTTGGCGGAGGAGGAGCTAGCGGTGGATGGTAATGAATAAAAATATAAAAAATATTACAAAAAAAAAGATAGAAGAGATGATCACCAAGATCGAGTCTAAAAGTGATGCTGAGATTGCAGTAGTAATTGCTGATAGATGTGATAGATATAGATATTCTATCTTTTTATATGCTTTTTTATTTACTCTGGTTGTACCTTTTTTTATAAAATTATCAGGTATGTATTTTGATCAAAATGAAATTTTTGCTTTGATGATGGCCACTTTTTTATTTGTAACAGTTACTTTGGAATATAGTAATTTCAAGTATAAAATTATACCTAAGAAAGTAAAAATAGACAGATGTGAAAATATAGCATTTAAGCAGTTTAGAAAACTGGGTGTCAATAAAACAAAAAATCACAAAGCGATACTTATATTTATCAGCATAAAAGAGAGATATATAAGAATTTTAGCCGATAAAAATGTAAATGATAAGGCTAGTCAAGATTTTTGGAGTGAAATTGTAAAAGACTTTGCCAAATATGCAAAAGAGCAGGATATAGATATTGCTCTTTTATCAATAGTAAAAAAATGTGGAGAGTTTCTGGGAAAAAACTTTCCAAGAAATAATAAAATAAAAGATAATGAGCTTAGCAATGAAGTTTTTGAGATATAATGTTAAAAGTCATTATAACTTATAAGGTTGATTATGGCATTGCTTGATTTGCATGAAATTAGTAAAAATTATGAAATACAAAAAATACTCTGTGAAATTGATTTTCATCTTGGTTACGGTGAGAGAGTTGCCATTATAGGACAAAATGGCGGAGGAAAATCAACCTTTTTAAATATACTAAATGGCACTTTAGAACCTGACAACGGAAGAAGAGTAATAAATAATAATATCAATATTGATATACTTCAACAACAACCTGTTTTAAATCAAGAACTAAATGTAAAAGATGCCATCGAAAACGAACTCCAAGCACTAAAAGAGAAAAAGATAAGATTTGAACAAGTTAGTGAACTTTTGGCTAATGATTATGAAAATAAAGAGTTATTAAAAGAGCAAGAGAGATTGTCTATATATCTCGATACTCACAATGCATGGAATCTTGATGATAAAATAGAAAGAGTTTTGCAAGAATTTGATCTAAAAAAATATGAGAATAAACCTTTAGGTATGTTAAGCGGAGGAGAACAAAGAAGAGTTGCTTTAGCTTCACTTCTTTTAAAAAAACCTGATATTTTGCTGTTGGATGAGCCTACAAACCATCTTGATGTTTATATGGTAGAATTTTTGGAATCTTTACTTCTAAAAGAAAAATTTACTCTTGTTTTTATCTCTCATGATAGATATTTTATAGATTCTTTAGCCACTAGAGTTATTGAAATAGATGAGTGTAAGATAAGAAGTTTTAAAGGAGGATACAGCAACTATCTAAAAGCCAAAGAAGAGCTTTTGAAATCTATGCAAAAAAGCCATGAAAACCTTTTGAAGCTTTTAAAAAGTGAAGAGGAGTGGCTAAATAAGGGTGTAAAGGCTAGATTGAAGAGAAATGAAGGTAGAAAAAAAAGAGTTTCAGAGCTTCGTGAACTTGCCAAAAAAAATCCTTCACTAATAAGAAAAATAGAGCTTCAGCTTCAAAGAGAACAAAAAAATTTCAATCAAGGTGAAAGTAAAAACAGAAAAAAGATGCTTTATGAGATTGATGATATCTCTATAACTTTAGGAGATAAAAAGCTTATAGAAAATTTTTCTACAAGGATTTTGCAACTTGATAAAATTGCGGTTGTAGGCAAAAACGGTACAGGCAAATCAACATTTTTAAAACTTCTTCTAGGAGAGATAAAGCCCACAAAAGGTATCGTAAAGAGAGGAGAATTTAAAGTAGGATATTTTGACCAAGATAAAGCTATGCTAGATGATGACAAAACTCTTATAGAAACTTTTTGTCCAAATGGAGGTGACAGAGTGGATGTAAGAGGTAAAAATATGCATGTTTACGGATACTTAAAAAGCTTTCTATTTCCAAAAGAACATCTTGATAAAAAGATAGGAGTTTTAAGCGGAGGTGAAAAAAGTAGAGTTGCTTTGGCACTTTTGTTTACTAAAGAGTATGATTGTCTTGTGCTTGACGAGCCGACTAATGACTTGGACATCCCTACGATAAATATCTTAGAAGAATATCTGCAAAACTTTCAAGGTGCACTTATATTTGTTAGTCATGACAGATATTTTGTAGATAAAATTGCAAGAAAACTTTTTATATTAAAAGGCAATGGTATCATTGAAGAGAGTTATGGGGAGTATAGCGAATATCTTGAGATAGAAAAAGAGTTAGATGAACTTGGAAAATTTGAGCAAGAACTTAGTAAAAAAGAACCTGCAAAACGGGTTAAAATAAAAACCAAACTAAGTTATAAAGAAAATAAAATCCTAGAAGAATATCCCA
>JALVWI010000012.1 GCA_027038335.1 Campylobacterales bacterium
TAAAAAAAGAGGTTTATCAGTATGCACTTATTGTCCTAACATTTTCTTTTTTAAACTCTCTTGTGCAGGTTTTTTACCAAGCCATATAGCATAAAGAGCTTTTTTAAAATTCATATTTTTAATAGTCAAGATCATTTTTTTATTTTTAAATATAACAAGTCCGACTTGTGGAAAATAGGCAAAGTCGTAAATATCACCTTTACGAATTTTTGTATTGAAAGTTAGTAAAAATTTTTTTAAAATATTATCATCTACTTTATATCCAAGAGATTTTATAGTCTCAAAATCATCACTAAAACCCTCTTTCATTTTAGCTCTAGTTATAAGTGATGATGTGATAACCATTCTTATGTCAGATGAAGAATGTTCATTGATGATTTTTTGAGGATCATTTGTTTTGTTTTGTAAGTATAATGCACCTATATATATATCAAATATGAATTTAGACCTTACTCCGGCTCCTTGTAAAGAGAGAGTATGATTATCTAATATTATATTTTTTTGTATATTAACACCTCCTATCTCTTTGGCAAAAAGAGCAATACTCAATATCATGATATAAATAATAGGTATTTTTTTCATATAACTGTCCTGATTTTTTCTAATATTATAACATTTTTTTTCGGAATGATTTTTGCTTATAAAACATAGAATTGATTTTGAAAAGGAAAAAAATGTCTTTTGAGATAAGCAAGTCATACAATCTGTTGGCTAAAGCGATGGATTATCGAGCTTTAAGGGCTGATTTGATCGCAAGCAATATCGCCAATATAGATACGCCCGGTTACAAATCAAGAGATATAGAGTTTGAAACCTCTTTGAAAAATGAGGAAAATAAGATATATAATACACAAAGTCATAAACTAAAACTTGCTAAAACAGATAGTAGGCATTTAGATCCTTTAGAAGATAATGAAAATAAAACAGGTATTATTTTTTTTAGAGATGGACAAGATGCAAGGAATGATGGAAATACAGTGGATTTGGATGTAGAGACTACCGAATTAGCTAAAAATAAAGTCATGTACGATGCATTGACCGCAGCTCTTAAAAAAGATAGTGCAATTTTTAGAAGTGTTATAGAAGCTTCAGGAAAGGTGTAAAATGGCATTTTTAAGTAGTTTTGATATAAGCGGCTATGGTCTTTCTGCTCAAAGATTTAGGATAAATATCATAAGTTCAAATATAGCAAATGCAGATACAACAAGAACAGATGAGGGCGGACCATATAGAAGAAGAGAAGTTGTGTTCAAAGCTGTCAATTTTGATAAAACTCTCAATAAAAAAATTGCAGAAAATGAAGATTTTTTAAATTATGAAAATCCCTTGGATGAATCTAATTTGCAAGAAAAAGCGAATCCTGCTATAATGAGCGTGAAAGTAGATAAGGTCATAAGAGATGATTCTCCTTTTAAGATGAAGTATGATCCATCCAATCCAGATGCTGATAAAAATGGATATGTGGCTTATCCAAATGTAAATCCGGTAGTGGAAATGGCCGATCTTATAGAAGCAACTAGAGCTTACCAAGCAAATGTAGCTGCTTTCCAAAGCTCAAAAGCCATGGCTCAAAGTGCCATAGATATATTAAGAGCTTGAAGGATATTGTAAGATGAATAATTCAATAAATAAAATAAATAACTTAACCGATACGATAAAAAACAGAAATGATTTACAAAAAAGTAGCGGTGATTTTTCTTCTATATTGAAAAAAAGTTTAGACGAAGTAAATAAACTACAAAAAGATGGCGATAAAGCTATGAGTGATATAGCAACAGGAAGTGTAAAAGATCTTCATCAGGCCGCTATCGCTATAGATAAGGCTGAACTTAGCATGAAATTGATGCTTGAAGTTAGAAATAAAGCCTTAAATGCCTACAAAGAACTCTCAAGAACTCCGATGTAATAACTTAGGATGTAGGATTTAGGTTTTAGGATTGAAAAAACCCTATATCCCAAATCCTACATCCTTAAATCGCTTGTAATAATCTTTTAAGTATAATAACTCCATGCAAAAAAATCAACAAAAAAGTGCCAAGATTCCATTTCTTTTTTTTATCCTAGTGCTTGGATTTATTGTGTTTATAGCTGCTTTATTTTATTGGGCACAGATAGACAGAAGACTTCCACGGCTATATAAAAAAGAGATAAATAGTGCTTTAAGAGGAAGCATAATATCAAAAGAGGGATACTCTATAGCAAGTAGCAAAAAACTCTACAAAGCCGTTGTAGATACACGCAATATAAATCCCAACAAAAAAGAGTTATTTATAAAACTTTACTCATTATATAGCGGGGAAAGTCCAAAAAATATAAGAAGAAGTATCAATTCATACTTCGGTACAGTTGTATTGTCTTATAAGATAGATGCTATATCTGCACAATATTTAAGAGAGTTGTCAAAAAAACTTTATAGACTTGGAGTGTTTATATCGTATGAAGATAAAAAAAGAGGTATTACTTTTATACATGGACTTGATATTGTTGAAAGTGGAGAATATAGAATTTACAACTATAAAGATACACTTACTCCCGTTGTAGGATATATTAGAAAATATGAAAAAAATAGAATTACAAAAGTATATGGAGTCAAAGGGCTTGAAAAAAAATATAATGATATTTTAAATCCTGTTCAAGACGGCATCATCAAGGGGAACAAAGATGTTCTCGGCAATATTATTTTAAATGGTTATAGCACTATAACCACTAGAATAGATGGTTCAAGCTTGCATTTAAATATTTCTTTGAAATTTCAAAAAATCGTAGAAAATATACTTGATAATGCAAAAGATGAATTAAAAGCAAAAGAGGTTATAGCTTGCGTTATGGAAAGCAAAAGCGGAAAGATACTATTGCTTGCATCATCAAATAGATACAATCCTTCACATATAAAAAAAAATCAATATAAAAATCTCAATGTAGATGCTATAGAATTTTCTTATGAGCCCGGTTCTGTAATGAAACCTTTTATCTTTTCACTTCTTTTAGAAGAAAACAAAGTAAATCCGTATGATTTAGTCAGAATTTATGGAGGAAAATTTAAAATAGGCAATAAAACTATCAGGGATTCTCATAAATTTGACTGGCTTAGTGCTGAAGATGTTATAGTACATTCAAGCAATGTAGGAATTTCTCAGCTTGCCCAAAAATTAAATTATGTTGATTATTATAATGGACTTAAAAAGTTTGGTTTTTCAAAACATAGCGGTATTGATTTGCCTTACGAACATACCGGCATAATTCCTAGAATCTATAAATTAAAAAGTGAAATATACAAAGCTGTTACAGCTTATGGCTATGGGATAAGAGTAAATTTTATACAACTTTTAAAAGCCTATAATATATTTAATAACAATGGAAAAATGGTAGTACCAAAGATAGTGGAATATTATCAAGATGCTTTTGGAAAAAAACATTTTGTTACATCAAAAAGTTATAAGCAAGTCATCCCTGTTGCCGTAGCTAAAAGAATGCAAAAAATACTTATAAAAACTGTTGAAAAAGGAACAGGTGAAGCTACAAAGATACAAGGACTAATCATAGGAGGCAAAACAGGAACAGCACACATTGCAAAAAACGGTAAATATACCAATCTTTACAATAGCTCATTTTTTGGATTTGCAGATGATAAAAATCACTTCTTTACTATCGGAGTACTTGTAAGAAAGCCAACAAAAAAATACTATTATTATGCTTCTTTGACAGCAGTTCCAATTTTTAAAAAGATAGTAGAAGAGATGGTAGAAGAAGGTTATTTGTCTCCTTCTAACTAAAAATATTGCCAAAGCCCCTTAAAAAGCCTCCAAATCCAAAACCTTTTTTAAAAAGTTTTTGAACATATTCATCATAAGTAAGTTTTTTCTTTGCCAAAAAGTTATCTAAAAGTTCTTTAGAGGCTTTCATTCCACCCTCTTTTTCTGCTTCTAAAAGTTTGGCATATACTTGTGTTATCTCTTTTAAAGCATGTCTTGGAGCTCTTACTCTAAAAGAGTAGTATCCGACGATTTCTCCATTATTTTTAGCCGGCTCAACTTCGGCAAGCACCCAATAAAATTTCCCATCTTTTCTTAAATTTTTCACAAACGCAAACACTTTATCCCCCGCTCTTATGCGATCCCATAATACTTTAAAAATGAGTTTTGGCATATCCGGATGTCTTATAATATTATGATTTACACCGATAAGTTCATCTTTTTCATAAGCAGAAATTTCTATAAAATAATCATTTGCATAGGTAATATATCCTTTTAAATCTGTTCTTGAAACAATATAATCTTTTTTATTTAGCATAATTTCTTCGTTTACAGGATTTGGTCTAGGAGGTGCTTGTCTTCTATTTAAATTAGCATAATAGTCCATAATCTTTACCTTTATGTGATATTTTCATTACATATTATACTATATTTTACTTTAATTGACACTATAGTATTCATATAAAAACTCTACAAAACCATCATTATCATTTAAGCAATTACATACTTTATATCCTATGTAATTTAATTTTTTAGCAATATTGGCATACTCTATATGAAGCTCTTGAATGGTTTCAGAATTATCAAGTAAAAATGAGATGGGATAGATAAGTACATTTTTATTTGGTATAGTTTTTAGTTTTTCTTCGAGTGAGGGACCTATCCATTTTACAGGACCAAGTTTAGACTGATATGCCAAATGAATTTCATTAAATCTTATACCTTTTTTATCCAACATATCTGATAATATTTGTACATGTTCTTCTATCTCTTTTTGATAACTGTCTCCTTTATTGATAATTTTTTGAGGAAGCGAATGAGCTGAAAAAATTAGATCTATATTTGAAGCATCACTATCCCCCAACTCTTTTTTTATTTGAGATATAATCACTTGATTAAATTTTTTTTCTTTATAAAACCTTTTTACAAAAGTAATCTTTGCATCAAAACCTGCTTTTTTTGATTCTTCTACAAAATCCTCAATAGAAGATTTTGTAGTTGTGGTTGAGTATTGTGGATATAAAGGCAGTAAATATACATCTTTTATATCTTTTTGTTTTAGTTCATTTATAATATCTTTACTAAAAGGTGGGGTATATCTCATAGCATAAGTGATAACGATAGAATTATCTTTTTCTCTAAGTTTACGGATAAGCTTTATTGTATTTTCT
>JALVWI010000013.1 GCA_027038335.1 Campylobacterales bacterium
GCTTATAAAGCTAAGATAAAAAAGGTTATCATTTGTAAGAAAAATTATGAAAAAGATTTGGATGATATTCCTGATGAGGTAAAAGAAAATATCAAAATAGTTCCCGTAACAACCATAGAAGAGGTTTTAAAAGAGGCTTTGGTTTGAGAAAGGGTTGTTAGTGGTCGCTTCTAAAGGTTGTTGGCTGTAAAAGCAGTAACAACCTTTAGTGATAAGCAACAATCTTATTTTAATAATTCAAATGGAGTTACAGCCACATTTTTTCTATCTACAATATATGGGATAAATGCAGCTTGTCTTGCTCTTTTGATAGCTTTTTCAGCCATCTCTTGATGTTTTTTACAGTTGCCTGTCAATCTCTTAGGCATAATTTTATATCTTTCTGATAGAGTTTGTTTTAAAAGACCTAGATCTTTATAGTCTATCATTTCAACTTTTGCTTCGCAATATTTACAATATTTTTTTGAATATTTTCTTCTTTCTGCCACTTTTTTTCCTTTTTATATTTTAAAATGGTATCTCTTCATCATCTATATCTATTTCAGGGATATTATTTGATACAGATGGTGATGAAACCGGTTTGTTTTGTCCTGCATACTGATCTTGAGGATTATAACTTCCTTGTGAAGGTGTGTTGTAAGAATTTTTAGAGTTTTGAGCTTCGGCTCTAGTCTCCATAAATTGAACACTATCAGCTCTTACAGTATGTTTGCTTCTATTTTGACCGTTTTGATCAGTCCATCTATCAAGTACGAGTCTTCCTTCGACTAAGACTTTGTTACCTTTTTTTAGATATTGATTTACTATCTCGGCACTTCTGGCAAATGTAGTAATATCTATAAACATTACTTCTTCTTTTTTTTCATTTGTATTTCTGTCTGTCCAAGTTCTGCTTGTCGCTATACCAAATGTTGCTACTGCTGTACCGTTTGGTGTATATCTAAGTTCCGGATCCCTTGTAAGTCTGCCTACCAATATGACTCTATTGTACATGATATTGCCTTTATATTTTTAAGCTTCTTCCTGAACTTTTGCCTCTTCTTGAGGTTTTTCTTCAGTCTTTGCTTCAGTTTTTTCTTCTATTTTTTGGTTACTTTTTTTAACATTATTGCTAAGTGTTTCCCAAAAAGCTATCTCTTTTTTATTTTCATATTTTACTGTCATAAACTTAATGATTTCTTCATTAAATCTTATCATTCTTTCTATTTCAGCTATTACATTTGATGGGGCTTTGAAATAGATCACATAGTAGTGTCCGCGTTTATGCTTTTGAATTTCATAAGCAAGATTTCTTGTACCTTTGTCTTCTATAACTTCTATAACAGCTTCGTTTTTACCGAGCAAATCTTTTAGAAGCTCAACTTGAGAAGACTTTTCTTCGTCCGTAAGAGTCGGTTTTAATATAACCAACAATTCATAATGCCTCATTTTTTCTCCTTGTGGTTCTCTAACTTTTTTTCAAAAGTAAGGACTTTTTTATCTCTTTGTATTTTACAAAGGAACGAGGATTATACTATAAAAAAGTTTGAAGTTTTATTAAAGATGATATAAAGTATGAAGTTTTGTCCATATATGAATCAGTTTTTAATTTAAGCTCAATGTTTGCAAGCTCTTGAAAAAGTTGTTTATAAACAGGTAGTTTGATCTTGATGCTCATATCAGCTCTTTTTTTAGCAATGATCGGTGGTAGAGGATATCCCAATATAGCTTTTGCATCAAAATTTCCATGTGATAAAATATATGAATAAAACATAAAAAGAGTAGAAAAGTAGTTTTCCATAGCATTTATGATAAAAATTTCATTAGCACTGCTGATCTCCAAAAATTCACCTATCAACTCTTTTATATCTTTTTTATAAAAAAATTTTTCCATCAATTTTTCCATGTCTGCTAAGCCGAGTGAAAAAGAGTATTTGTCTATATCACTTATATTTATAGGTTTGTTAAGATTTTTAAGTTTTTTTAATTCTTCTAAGCATAGTGAAATATCTTCATTTTGAACGGTATATAAATGTTCTAACGCATATCTGTTGATATCAAGATTTATCTTTTTTGCATAATTTAAAAGAAGATTTATAGCTTCATAACTGTTTGGTTTAAAAAATCTTACAAAATCAGCATTATTTTTTTTATTAAAAATTTTAGCTATATCTTTAGCTTTTTTATCTTCTCCAAAATATTCAAAAAGAAAAAAGCTATTTTCATTTTTTTGGCAATTTTTTAAAATAACTTCAAGCTCTTTTTTAGGTATAGTTTTTTCTGATTTTATTATAAGTATATTGTTGTCTCCAAAAAGTGATGACTGAGATATAAAAGTTTTTGCACTTTGGAAATTGTATTCATCAAAATAATATCTTAACTGCTCCTCTTTTGAGCCAAAAAGTGAAGCAATTTTTTCAAGATAATAGTTTCTATAATAACTACATTCCCCATAAAACATCAATGATTTTGGTAGAGCATTTTTCTGCAAAAGAGTATCAAGTGCCTGTTTGTACATTATTTGATACCTTCTCTTTCAACTTGTGTTATATCTCCTATGATTTTGGTAGTAGCTATATCGCTTCCTAAAATCCTTATATCAATTTTTTCTAAAAATTCCACATCATTTTCTATCAAATGTATTCTAGCACCTTCTATCTCTCCACTTGTTGTAGCGATAGGCATAGCATGAGTACTCGTAATAACAGCTTCAAAAATTTCATCAATATTTTCTTTTGCCCATCTTGCATACTTTCTATCCATGAAGTCATAGGCTACTTTATCACTCTCTCTTTCAAGCTCACTTAGTCTTTCGCAAAGAGGCTCTATATCTTTTAGCAAATACTCTTTAAACTTTTTATCATTTTTGATAATGCTTTTTAAAAGTCTATGAAGAGTTAAGTCACTATACCTTCTAATAGGTGAAGTAAAGTGGGTATATCTGTCAAATCCAAGTCCGAAGTGACCTATGTTGTTTGCACTGTAACGAGCTTGTTTCTGAGCCCTAATGATAAGCATATCAACCTCTTCTTGCAAGTTCAACTCTTTTGCTTTTTGCTGAATTTCTACTATCAATGAGTGAATATCAGGTTTAAATTTTACAAATATTCCAAGTTCGGCAACTTGTTCTAAAAGTTTTGCTATGTCATCATAAGATGGAGGCTCATGAATCCTGAAAATCCCATAGTCAAACATTTTAGCAGCTGCTTTATTGGCCAAAAGCATACACTCTTCTACAAGTGAATGTGAAGGTGTTTCAACCTCTTTAAAAGTTTTTAAGAGATTTTGCTCACTATCAAGTATCATTCTTATATCACTTGTATGAAAATCATACCCTTTTTGCAATCTTTTTTTTCTTATCTTTTTAGCCAATTCATTTAATGGAAGTAAAAAATCTACCACTTTTTTATCTTCGTCAGCATATTTTTTTGTACTCAATATCGCATCAACTTCTTCATAATCAAATCTTCTTTTTGAATTTATGACGCTCTCTAGTAATTCCTCTTTTTTAACTTCAAGGGTTTTTGTATCTAAGGTTATTTTGAAAGTAAAAGTGAGTCTATCTTCGTTTGGCTTTAAAGAACAGATATTTTCGCTCAAAGCTCTTGGTAACATCGGTATGGATTTATGTGGAAAGTAGATGGAAAAACCTCTTTGTCTTGCTTCTTTGTCTATGTTTCCTTGGAAAAATACATACTCGCTTACATCAGCTATAGCAACATATAAAGCATGCTCTCTTGTATCATAATATATCGCATCATCAAAATCTTTTGCTGTTACCGGATCAATGGTACAAAAAGGTAAATGAGTTAGATCTACTCTATTTGGATACATATTTTTATCTACAAAATCTCCGAAACTTTTTGCTTCAAGTTCACTTTTATCGCTAAAATACTCTTTTTTGTCATACAACGCAAGAGAGATTTTTTCATCAACTTTTGGATCATCCAATATCCCGAGAACTTCCACAATGGATGAGGTTTTGCTATCTATTTTTAGTACAGTTTTTAAAGGTAGTTTTTTTAAAGATTTTGCTGATGCACTTATAATGCTTTGGATACCGGTTTTGACATTTATACCTACTATTTTATTGTTTATATTTTTTGTATATACTACTTGATAGTTATCTTTTTTCTTTACTATATAAACTACTTTTGCCTTTGGTCTTCCAAATTTGGAATAAACTCTTTTTGCTAGTACCAAATCACCTTTTGTAGAATTTAAAAGATCTTTTTCTTCTATGAGTAGATCTTTGACTTTTTTGTGAGATATAACTTCTAAAAAACCTGTGTTAGATCTAGATATATCTAAAATTCCAAAACGATAATCCGAATGAAGTTTATAAAAATTTTTTTGTTGTTTTATCGCTTTGAGCTTTGATAAATCACTAATCAAATAGTGTAAATCTTGAGGAATATCTTTTGTTTCAATGCCTTTGGTGAGTTTATATAAAAATTCTCTCACTCGTTTGCATTCTCCAAGGCTTTTGCAAACTTATCTTTTTCAAGCCCATACTTGTCTATAGTTTTATAAGCTTCTTTTAAGCCTTCCGGTTTAAATCTGCCAATACTATTTATACAATTTAGAACGACATTTAGTGCAATGGCATAATCTCTACTTTCATCATCAGCTTTTTCAATATTTAGTGCATATCTTATACTGTTTACTATTTTTGGTTCGAGATTCCAATGCTCTAGTATAGAAGCAGTTATCTCTTCACCGCTTATATTTAAATAATCTTCCTCTAAAGTAGAAATTTCAGAAGCAGTTTTTTTATTTTGCAATTCTGTTTTAAATTCCTCTGCTTTTCCTTCCTCTCTTAGTGTATCTGCAAGTATAACCCTTCCTACTTCAAGTAAAAAAGATGCCGGCATAAGTACATCCATCATTGATCTATTGACTTTAGAATACCATGTAAACATGAAAGCATTTTGTGAGAGACTTATATTTAAAAATTGCTTTTTAGTAAGACTATATGGAGACATATCTATTTTGATGCCTGATTGTAACATAGAAGCAAGAGCAAATCCCCTTATAGTTGCCATTCCAAAAAGAGAGATAGCTTGGTTGATACTTTTTATCTCTCTGCTAAAACCATA
>JALVWI010000014.1 GCA_027038335.1 Campylobacterales bacterium
AAGGAATTAATTCACCGAAACAAAGACTTCTTATATACACAAAAGCAAAACTTCAAACTTTTGAAGAAAAAGGAAAAACCATACAAGAGCATATCACTTATGATCCTCTTTTTATCCTAAAACTTGGAAACCAAAATGAAGCTATGAATTTGATGGAAAACTTTTTAGCAAAGGAGTTTGAAAAACTCTCGTGTGAAACTCCGCTCAAAAGCGACAATTATATCTGTCTTTCATACGCATATAGTGCATATATCCTAGGATTCATCAAATACTACTTCCAAAGCAGTACAAAAAAAGAGTATGACATAGAAAAATTAAGTAATGATATTTTAGATAATTTTCTGCATGGTCATCTTGCTTAAACCCAAATTTTACAATAGAACTTTAGGTTAAAACTTTTTCCAAAAGTTTTTAGAAAAAAGTAACACTACTGTGTAAAATTCAAGCCTTCCGATGATCATAAAGATAGCAAGTATGATTTTATCATACCATGAAAAAAAGGCATAATTATCAACCGGTCCTACAAGTCCAAAACCCGGACCTATATTGCCTACACAAGCTATCGCTGCACTCACGGAAGTTAGAGCATCATATCCTCTTGCATATAGATACAAAGTAAGCACGGCATTTGAAATGACAAAAAGCATAAAAAAACCGCTAGTAGCACTCAAAACATTCTCTTTTACTTTGCTACCGTTTAAAAATATACTAAGTAGTGCATTCGGATAGAGTATCTTTTTTATCTCAAGAGCAAGGGATTTTAAAAGCACTATATATCTTACTACTTTCATACCTCCTGCGGTTGAGCCGGTATTGCCCCCTATAAACATTGCCAAAAATACTACCACTACCGCGAAATGCCCCCAAGCTTCATAGTTTAGAGTAACAAAGCCTGTTGTCGTAAGAACAGAAGCTATGGTAAAAAAACCATGAGTCATAGAAAAATAAAGCGAGTCGCTAGTGGTCTCATAATGTATCATGGATAAAGCAAATCCAAGAATTACAAATATCTTTATATACCATATATTTTCTTCAGTTTCATAACCACTCATATCATTATATAAAAATCTCAAATGTGCCAAAAAGTTCATACCTGAAACTATCATAAATATAGTAGTTGTCCAAATGATGATGGAGTTATCATTAAAATATCCCAAAGAGGCATTTTTAGTAGAAAAACCACCCGTTGAAATAGTAGCAAAAGCATGATTTATCGCATCAAATATACTCATCCCCTCCAAATGAAGAGCAATTGCATCAAGAAGCGTTATAAAAGCATATACTCCCCAAAGCCTAAGGGCTGTATCTTTTATCTTTGGAGTTAATTTTTCTGTTTTTATACCTGTTGATTCTGCCTTAAAAAGTGCCAAAGAGCCGCTTGGATTGATGATAGAAAAAAGCCCTACACCTAAAACTATGATACCCATACCCCCTAACCAGTGGGTTAAAGAACGAAGCATAAGTATCATTTTCGGCAGAGATTCAATATCAGTATAAACTGTAGCTCCGGTTGTCGTAAAACCGCTTATAGCTTCAAAAAAACCGGCACTTAAAGATACATTGGTATATAAAACAAGAGGAAAAGCACCCATAAATCCAAGCAATATCCAGACAATATTAACCGCCAAAATACCCTCTTTTACATTTAGCTCAACTTTATGATTTCTGAGCATAAAGTATATAGAACCGCTAAATATAAAAGATAAAATCACAAATATCAAAAAATTATTTGCATTTTCTTTATAAATATATCCCGTAACAACAGGCAACAGAAAAAAAATACTCAAAGCAAACTGAGTTATAGAGATAAATTTTAAAATATTTTTTATAGAGAGTTTATCCATTTTTCTATCTTATCAGTATCTTCATTTGTACCAAAAGCCAATATAACATCTCCGACTTCAACTTCACTTGTTTTATCAAAATCCTCAATTTTATCATTTTTTATGATAAATGAGCAACAATTCGGTACTTCTAAAGGTCTTATAAAAGTATCTAAAAGTAGAGAATCTTTATATATTTTTCGACTTATCAATACCCCTTTCCCTCCACAATACTTTCGTTGATTGATGATCGAGCTTGAACTTATCTTTTCTAGGATAGAATAGTAGGCATTTGTTTTTGGTCCTCTTACTGCTACGATACCTAGTTTGTGCATAAGATAGTAGTGTTCCAAGTCATTATTGATAGCAACTACTTTTTTTATTTTATGTTCCTTAGCTTCAAGGCATTTTATAATATTTTCTTCATCATTTTTAGAAGTTGCTATGAGCATATCGGCATTGTCAAGATTTTCCTCTTTAAATAGTTGATGTTCTCCATATTTACTATTGATAACTGTAACATTTTCTTGTAAAACATTTGAAGCTTTTTGACATTTGTCTATATCTTTTTCTATAATTTTTATACTAACATCATAGTTGGAAAGCAGTTTTGCTATCTCAACTCCAAGCATATCTGCACCAAATATCACTATATTTTGTATATCTTCAGGCATTTGAGGCTCAAGCTGCGAGCAAAGTTCTCTTATATCTTTTTCATTTCCAAAAAGATATACAAGATCATCTTTTTGTGTTGTTTCATAAAGATTTGGTATAAAAAATTCTCCATCTCTTTCAATACCTACAACTTTGATACTTTCAGATACAACATTTTCTAAAGATATGGAGCTTGTAGCACGAACAGATATAAGCTTTTGTTCAAAATCATTAAATGTTTTTATATTGTTTGCTTTTGGAAAATCAAGAAGAGATTTGACAGAATTTGCCGAAAGATTAAATGGAAAAACTGAAGCAGTGATACCCAACCTTTTGCTTATGCTTGATTTGGCAAAAAATTCATTTCTAAGTCTTATTATCTTATCTTTTACTTTGATAGTCTCATCTGCTATAAGGGTTGAAATGATATTGGTCTCATCCATATCAGTAACCGCTATAAAAAGATCTGATTCTTTATCCACAAGCAGATCATAAGTTTTTGGATTTTCAATATTTCCGACAATTGCAAGTATATCAATACTCTCTTGAAGCCTATTGAGAGCATCTTCATTTTGATCTATGACTGTTACATTATGTTTAGTACAAAGTGTTTTTGCAAGCCTAAAGCCAACTCTTCCCGCCCCTGCTATAATGATATCCATTTATACCTCTTAAAAAATTTGTAATGAACATTATACTATTTTTTTATCTAAATTCTTCTTTTATAATCATTATAATCAAAACTTTTAACCACTTCAAAGTTTCCATTTTTTTTGAGTATTGCTAGGCTAGGCAGTTTAACACCGTTAAAAGTGCTGTTTTTTACTATAGTATAGTGCATTTGGTCTTCAAAGATAACTTTATCGCCTATTTTTAAAGGTTTATCAAAACTATAATTACCCATAAAATCGCCCGCTAGACAAGTATTGCCGCCAAGTTTTATAGTATATCTTTTTTCACCTTCTTTGCTTGCATTTCTAACTTCAGCACGATAAGGCATGATAATGGTATCAGGCATATGTGCTTCTGCCGAAGTATCAAGTATGGCTATATCCATACCGTTATGAACCTTATCAATCACGCTTGCTACCAAAACTCCACTTTGCCATCCTATAGCTTCACCGGGTTCAAGATACACTTCTATATCATTATATCTTTTTTTAAAATCTTTAATAATATCTATAAGCTTTTTTATGTCATAGTCATCTCTTGTGATATGGTGTCCACCCCCGAAATTTATCCATTTCATTTGAGAAATATACTTGCCGAATTTTTCTTCAAAGCTTTCAAGAACTGCCTCCAAAGCTCCGGCATTTTGTTCGCATAGTGCATGAAAATGCAGACCCTCTACACCGTCAAGAAGCTCTTTTTGAAACTCTTGAATTGTAACTCCTAGTCTTGAGTTCATTGCACATGGATTGTAAAGAGCAACCTCCGAAAATGAAAGTTCAGGATTTACCCTGATGCCCGAACTTACTTTTGTTTTTAGTTTATCCTTGTATCTAAGATATTGCGAAAATGAGTTAAAAGTTATATGGTGAGAAAGCTCAATGATTTCTTCAATTTCATCATCTTTAAAAGCCGGTGAATAAGTATGTATTTCTTTTTTAAACTCTTCATTTGCAAGCCTTGCCTCATAAAGCCCACTACAACAACACCCATCAAGATATTTTCTAGCCACATCAAAACTCTCATAAAATGAATAACCTTTAAGGGCTAAAAGTATTTTAGCTCCGCTTTGCTCTTTTACATACTGCAAAAGCTTCAAATTTTGCTCAAACAACTCCTCTTCAAGCACATAACAAGGGGTAGGAATCTTATCTAAAACCTTTTCTATCTTGCTAACTCTTTTTATCTTCAGTCTTTATCCTTTTTTCATTTTTAATTTTACATTTTTCATTTTTAATTGGTATCTAGGTATCTTACTCTCTTTATCTATTTTATTAACTATATAAATAGGCGTTACTATGATAAATATAATAGTCCCGAAAAAAAATACCAAAAAAAAGATATTTGTCCAATTTGATTTTTTTTCATTATCCATTTTCAATTCTCCATTCTCAATTCCTCAACCTGCCAAGGCAATCCCTGCTTATTTAGCTCGTCCATAAACGGATCAGGATCCATCTGCTCCAAATTATATACCCCTTTGCCTTTATAAATGCCTTCCACCATCAACTTAGCCCCTATCATAGCCGGAACTCCGGTAGTATAACTTACTGCTTGAGCTTTTGTCTCTTTGTATGCTTCTTGATGATCACAAACATTATATATATAAATCTTTCTTTTTTTACCGGCTTTTAAACCCTCAGCTACTATGCCTATATTGGTTTTGCCCACGGTTCTTGGACCCAAACTTGCCGGATCCGGTAAAAGTGCCTTTAAAACATGCAAAGGTACTATTTTACAGCCATCAACTTCCACCTCATCGATCCTGAGCATTCCTACATTTTCTAAGCATTTCATGTGGGTTAAATAACTCTCACCGAAAGTCATAAAAAATCGTATCCTTTTAAGTCCTTTTATATGCTCTACCAATGACTCCATCTCTTCATGGTACATAAGATAACTATCCTTTGGACC
>JALVWI010000015.1 GCA_027038335.1 Campylobacterales bacterium
GTAGAAAGTTTTGCAAGAAAATTAACTCCGTGAATATTCATAGATGATACTTGAGTTATATCAAAAATAAATAGTTTAAAACCTACTCTCAAAAGATTATTATGATAGGTAAGATCAAATTTTTTGACAATAGTAGAATCTATAAAATTATTTAATATATAAAAAACTATACTATCTTTTATATATACATTTACTCTATGTTCTGCATTGGCTATATAAGAGTAGTGAACAACTATGCCGTATTTTATATATTCATCCTCTTTTTCTTTAAAATCTACGAAATCCTTAGCAACATAAGGCTTACAGCCCATTTCGTATAATTCTATAGCAAGTTGATTTTTTTGGTCACTATCATCATTATATATAAGTATTTTTTTATCACCGTCATTGTTTTCATCAAAAAACAAAGACATAACTTTTAAATTTTCGAAAAGAGAAAAGTCCAAATCCCCGCCAAACATAGAGAGAATTGTTTTATATTTTTTATCATCAAATTCACAAAAACCGATACTACAATGTATCTTATCTTGCATCAATTTTAACGAATCAACTAGTATGGATAAACCTTTTTTATTAAAAAACACAATCTTTTTTAAAGATACAAAAACTGCTTTTGGTTTTTTGGATATAACAAATCCTGCATCTGAAGGCTCTATGATAATTGATGCATTAAGCCCGTCTAAAAAGCCTTGAGGATAAAATATAGCTGTATTTTTTTTGATAACAGGTTTCATGAATTATCAACTATTTTCATAAATTTTTCATATACACTTTGAACAAATTCCACATCAAATTCTATAAAATCATTTAAACCTGCTTCAATGTATATCGGCTTAGAAAGTTCATAAAACATTAAAAGATGAATATATCGTGCAAGTTGTGAAAATACAGTTTCATCTTCAATCTTTTTAGAAATATACTCTATAAATTTTATAGATTCTTCCCCTAATTCCCATTTTTGACAAACTATAATAAATATATCAAAAAGCTTATATCCACTGATTTTAAATAAAATTTCATCATAACTTAAATCTTTTTGTAGTTTTAAAAGTTTTACATCTTCCATATTATCTTCAAAAATTTCTTCACATACTATGATGGATGCCGGAAGTAAAGAGATAACAGAAACTAAAGAAATTTTATTTTGATGTTCATACTCTAAAATTTTGTTCCAATGATACATCAATGCTGTTTGAAGAGCCTGAAAATCACTATTTGTTATAGAAAATAGCTTCCAAGACTTTGGAAGTATCAATTTGACATAGTAAGCATTTACAACTTGGGTAGCTTTTTCAACACCCAAGATTCCAAAAATTTGAGAAATATCTTTTATCTCATTTCTGAAGCCAAATATAGGTTTGTTTACCAATGTTACAAGATAGTATGAAAACGCAGGATCTCTCAATGCACTTTTTGCCGCATTATGCAAGTCTCCCTCTTGCAAATATAAGGCACACTCTTTTACATTTTTAGGAAGTGCGGGAATATTTTCTATATAATTTTCGATTTTATTTTTTATCATGGGTAGTATTTTATCTTTTATTTTATAAAACATAGGTAAATTAAGCAAATTTTTTGCTACAATTCAATATAATTGCCAAAAACTTTTTAAGGAAATATAATGGCAAGAAGATGTGCAGTAAGTGGCAAAGGACCTGCAGTTGGTAACAATGTAAGTCATGCTCATAATAAAACTAAAAGAAGATTTTTACCAAATCTTAGAACTATCAGAGTTACTTTGGAAGACGGTACAAGAAAAAAGATCAAAGTGGCAGCTTCAACACTTAGGACTATGAAGAAAAATTCATAAACCAACAAAAACTATTAGGAGGTTCTATTGAGTTTCATCTCAAAAATTAAGCACCTCCTTAACTGGAAAGATTCTCAAAAACCTCATATAAATCTCAATACCGAATTATATCTCCAACTTAAACCGTTAAGATTACCTCTTATACTTACAGTTTTACTTATAATGCTTGGAAGCTTGGGATATATGGCGATAGATAATTTTTCTTTGATGGACGCTATATATCAAACCGGTATAACTTTTACTACAGTTGGATATGGAGAAATTGCACCTATTTCTAATATGGGACGAATTTTCACTATCACACTTATCATAGTTGGTTTTGGTATATTTTCATTTTCAGTAGGTATTCTTATAGAAGTGATAAACAAAGGAAAATTGCTTAAAATATTTAAGGAGAGAAGCATGCTGTATCAAGTGGCAAGACTAAACAACCATTTTGTAATCTTTTATCAAAACAATTATACAATAGAACTTACAAAGCAATTTAGAGCAAACCATATCCCTTTTGTGGTGGTTGATGAAACAAAAGATTTGGAACAACTTGCAGATAAATACTCGTATCAATATTTTTTACAAGAAGACCCGCAATCAACCGATGCTATCTTAAAATCCCATCTCTCAAGTGCAAAAGGCATCATAACACTCTCAAATAATATAGCAGAAAATATAGCTATCATCTCAAGTGTAAGACTCTACGAAAAAGAGATAAAAAGAGAAAATCCATTTCTGATAATGACTTATGCAAGCAGTTCAGATGATATAAAAAAACTGAAAAAATTAGGGGCAGATAGTGTAGTATCGCCTGCAAAACTAATGGCTCAAAGAGTAAGTGCCATAAGCGTCAGACCCGATATGCAAAATATCCTTGAAGAGTTTTTATACAAAAAAGATACCCCTTTGGATATTGAAGAGATAAAAGTCCCTGATTACTCTTGGATAATATTTAAAAAGATAAAAGATATTGGACTTAGAGATGCTTTAAATGTCAGTATAATCGGCGTAAGAGATAAAGAAGGTAAATTTTTGGCTATTCCTACGGGAGACACTTTAATAACAAGAGATTCTACACTTTTGATCGTAGGTTCAGGAAAAAATATCTCTCTGACAAAAAGGTATATAGATAAAAAACAAAAGCCGACTGAACTTAGAAGGAGACAAAATGTTTGAAATTATTTCATTACAAAACGGTATAGATAATGTAAGAGGATTTTACAGCAATGCAACTGATGCCGGATTGAAAAATACAGGAAATGATCTAGCTTTTATAAAAAGTGACTTGCTATGCGATATATCAGCGGTTTTTACTACCAATCGCTTTGCTGCTGCTCCTATTAAACACTTTAAAAAATATCCAAAAGATTTTCAAACAAATTTCATACTTATCAATTCAAAAAATGCTAATGCCATGACTTCCAAAGAGGGGATAGAAGATATAGAAGATATTTTAGAGTATGCAAAACAAAAAGATAACTCCATAACACATCCTTTGATGAGTTCAACCGGAGTTATAGGATATAGACTTCCAAAAGAGAAAATAAAAAAAGGTTTAGATAAATTTGATTTTTCTACAAAAGATAGTAATGCTACTGCAAATGCTATACTCACAACAGATACATTTAAAAAAGAGTTATGCTTCAAAGTCATTTTAGAAGATAAGAAAGAATTTTTTATAGCTGCTATTTGCAAAGGTGCGGGGATGATAAATCCCGCGATGGCTACAATGCTTTGCTTTATAGTAACAGATGCAAACATACCTAAAAATGATATGAATGAACTACTTAAAAATGCAGTTGATAACTCCTTTAACAAGATAAGTGTTGATGGAGATACTTCCACAAATGATACTGTAATGTTACTCTCCAATAAAAAAAGCGGGGCTTATGACAAAGATGCTTTCAAAACTGCTCTTGAAATGCTAACAAAAGAGTTAGCACTTTTGATATTAAAAGATGGCGAAGGCTCAAATAAAGTAGTAGCTTTTGAAGTTAAAAATGCCGCTTCTTTAAATGATGCAAAAAAAGCTTCTACAAGTCTAAGCAATTCACTTTTGGTAAAAACAGCACTCTTTGGAGAAGATCCAAACTGGGGAAGGATAGGCTCTACCATAGGTGCTAGCGGTATAGAGTGCGATGAAGATAAACTTACTATCAGCTATGATGATTTGATAGTTTATAAAAACGGTAAAAATATCATGGATAAAGAGATTGAAAAAAAAGCTATCAAAATCCTAAAACAAGAGAGCTTCAAAATAACCTGCGATCTTGGCATCGGTAACTTCAGCGACATAGCCTACGGATGCGACTTAAGCTATGAATATGTAAAAATTAATGCTGATTATAGAACATAATACGATATTAATCATAAAAAAGATATAATTACAAAAAATTAGATAGGAGATAAAATGCTACACGAATATAGAGATATCGTCAGCAAGCTTAAAACTGAGAATGCTCATTTTGCAAAAATTTTTGAAAGACACAATGAGTTGGATAAACAAATTGTAGAAGCTGAAGAGGGAAGAGAACATATGAGTGAATTTGAACTTGATAAATTAAAAAAAGAGAAGTTGCTTCTAAAAGATGAAGCCTATGCTATGATAATAGCCTACAAAAAAGAACACAATCTATAAAACATGAAGAGCTCTAAAGCTCTTCTTTGGCATACTCCACTATCTTGCCATGAAATCTAGCAAATATTTCATTGAGAGATTTTTCTTCACCATAAATTTCCCATATTTTACTGAGACTACCAAATATCCCATCTTCGCACCACTCTTTTAATTCATCATACTCTTCAAATTCATAGCCAAACCTTTTAACAACTCTAGCAGTATAATTATCTACAGGTAAAACCTCTCTATGACAGGCATAACAAAGTATGCTATCACTACTCTCTTTTCCCAAGCCTTTTTGAGACAGAAGCCATTGTCTATCTACTCTATCTTGAAAAGCTTTAAAACTTCCAAAATCCCTTAAAATGTTATTTGCAAGCAGTTTAAGTCTTTTTGCTTTAGTATTGTAAAACCCGCTAGGTTTTATAAAAGTTGCTAAAAATTTTGTATCACAACCTGCCAAATATTTTAGTTCCAATAAGTTTTTTTCTTTTAAATTATTAAGAGCCTTTTCAACTTTTTGCCATTTAGTCTGCTGGGTTAAAATTGCTCCCACAACCACTTCAAAACTCCCGCTATGAGGCCACCAAAGAGGATCACGAAGCTCTTTTAGATACCCTTTTTCGACTTTCAAAAA
>JALVWI010000016.1 GCA_027038335.1 Campylobacterales bacterium
TCTCCTACTTTTACATCATTTCCGGATAGATTTACATCATTTCCTTTTAATTTTGTTTTAGCCATAATTTATTCCTTTTTTAAATTGTTATGAAATTATAGCTAAATAGGATAAATTTACTCTTAATTATTTAGAAACCACCTTTTGCTTTAAGTTTCTTTTCATACTTATGTCCTATGACAGCAAGTGTAAAAGTTATGGAAAAGTACATTGCAGCTACCGTCAGCCATGTTTCAAATGGTGAAAAAGTATTGGCAACTATCTCTCTACCTACTTTTGTAAGGTCTGTTATAGAGATGACTGAAACCAAAGATGAATCTTTGACAAGAGCTATCACTTCTCCGACAAGTGCCGGCAAAGCTCTTTTTAAAGCTTGAGGCATTATGATGTATCCCATAGTCTGCACATAGTTCATTCCCAAAGATTTTGAAGCTTCAGTTTGCCCTTTATCGACTGACTGTATAGCACCTCTTAGTATTTCAGCTATATAAGCTCCATAAAAAAGCCCCAAAGACGCAGCTCCCGCCACAAATCTTTCAAGATTGAATATAGTTGCAATGATAAAGTAAAAGATAAATATCTGAACCAAAAGAGGTGTCCCTCTGATGATAGTGATATAAACTGTTGCTATATCATCAAGAAACTGAAAACCGCTTATCCTCATAAATGTCAGTATCCACCCTATGACAAAAGCTAAAATAGCAGCATAAAAGGATATCTCAAGTGTTACATAAAGTCCTTTTAGCAGTGGGCCTGAAGTCCAAGTGGTATAATAAGCAAGCGTATCATCTTCATATACTTCATCCCCATCTTTTACTGCTATCTTGTAACCATCTGTTTTGATAACTTTTTTTACACCATCTTCACTAGTTATGATTATTTTATCCCCATTTACTTTTACAGTACCGTCAAATGGAGCATTTAGTGTTACTTTTTTCTGGTATGCAAAATATTTTGGAACACTATTCCATTTCCATACATAATTCATGTGTGTTGCTGCCACATATAGAGCAAAAAGAAGTACGAAGTAGAAACCTCCGGCTACAATATGACCGAAGGTTTTATTTTTTAATATTGACTCTTTTTTTCTTGCCATTTATTATTGAACTCTTTTTAACCAAGAGATATCTTTAAACCATTTATTATAAATTTTCTTATAAGTTCCATCATGTTTGATTTGATTTAGGAAGTTATCAAGCCAATTTAAAAAGTCTGGATCTCCTTTTCTAACAGCCCATCCAAGAGGCTCAAATGTAAGATCTTTATCCCAGAAAACTATACCTTTTCCACCTCTTTTTGCCATAAACATAGCATTGTAAGGTTTATCATACACAAACGCATCAGCTTTGCCGTTTAAGAGCTCTTGAACAGCATCAGCTTCTGTATCAAATGTTCTTATCTTAGCATGTTTAAACATTCTTCTTGTAGCTATCTCACCTGTTACACCTAGTTTTGTTACGATAGTGTATTGAGGTTTGTCCAAATCTTTCCAAGACTTTTTACCTTTTGCTACGCTAGCTCTAACAAGCATAGTTTGACCTATACTGATATATGGATTTGCAAAGTTTATTTTTAAGTTTCTTTTTTGGGTGATAGTCATACCTGATATGATGATATCATATTTTTCAGCTAACAATCCTGCGATGATACCGTCCCAAGCTGTTGGAACAAGTTTAAGTTTAACACCCATATCTTTTGCCATTTTTCTTGCTACATCAACATCAAAACCTATAATATTACCTTTTTTATCTTTCATTTCAAAAGGCATATATCCGGGCTCCAGTCCCACTCTAAGTTCACCTCTTTGAAGTATTTCATTCAAAGTTGATTTTTTCCACAGATTTAGATCTGACGCCATCACATTAAGACTCAAAAACATAAGCATTACAGCTAAAATTTTCTTCATAAGTTCTCCTTTAAATTTTCTCTTTTAACATTTTACTTAATTTTTCTTAAACAGTGTTTATTGCAAAAAAGTTTTATTTTGATATAATCAAAAAATGAAAAAAGTAGTTTTGGAAAAATTCAAAGAATTTGGTGCTGATATAGTTCTTTTTACAGTTGCTTTATCATGGGGGACTACATTTATTATCGTTCAAGATGCCATTAAAGATATACCTGTATTTGCATTTTTATTTTTACGCTTTTTTCTTAGTTTTATATTGATGATATTACTGTCTCTAAAATATATAAAACAACTTGACAAAACCCTTGTAAGTTCAGGAATTTTTTTAGGAACTCTTTTTTTTCTAGGATATGCAACTCAAACTTATGGACTTTTAAGTAATGAAGCATAAATATTTTCATACTCCAACAAAAAGAAAAAGGTATAGATGCGAGGCAGATTTTCGAAATCCTATCCGTAGATAAGATGAGAAAATCTAACGAAGTCAGATATGCCTTTTTCTTTTTGCCCTTTGGGTGAGATGATTTTCACTCATCTTTGCTTGAAAATTGATTTGAAGTAGGATAAACTACTACTGCACCAATTTTCAAACAAATCTAAATGAAATTCATCTCATTGGAGTATGAAAATATTTATGCTTCATTACTTATATCCAAAATCATCCATAGTTGCTTTTATAACCGGTTTAAATGTTGTGATAGTACCTATGGTGGTTTACCTGCTTTTTAAACAAAAAGTTTATATATTTTCAATTATAGGAGCTACCGTAGCGGCTTTTGGATTGTGGCTACTAACCGGTGCGGGAGGATTGGACTCTTTTGGAAAGGGTGAATTTTATTCACTTCTTTGTGCAACATTTTTTGCCATTCATATAGTCTATACTGCTAAACTTTCCAAAAGATACAATATTTTTTTACTTGTAAGCATAGAGCTTTTTACAGTTGCTATGCTAAGTTTTTTTACTTCTTTGCTAATTGATCCTTTTACATTTCCAAAAGAGTACTCATACCCACTCATCTTAGCTCTTGTCACTACAGTACTCTTTGCTACTGTTTATGCTCTTTTTATGCAAACTTATATGCAACAATTCACAACTCCTGCCAAAACAGCTATCATTTTTACAATGGAGCCTGCAAGTGCGGCAGTTTTTAGCTATTTTTATGCGGGAGAGGTACTAAGTACCACTCAAGTTGCAGGTGCTGTTATAATGATAGCTGCTATGCTTATAGCCGAGATCGGATCATGCTACAAAAGTAAATCTAACCTATAGTTTCATAAACTTCTACTTCAGGTTTACCTGAAAACCATTCTCTTGAAGGCATATCAGCATGAGATTTTTTAAATGCATCACTTTGAACATAATCCATAAAGCTTTTCATATCTTTCCATCCTGTTACGATAGTAAAAATATTACTAGTTGACATAGGTGTATTTTGAGGACACAAAAGCTTTACCTCTAAACATCCCGGCTGTTCCTTGATATTGTGTTTTTGTGCAGCTTCTTTTAAGTGTTTGCTATACTCTTCATTATACTCTGGCTTGACTGGAAATCTTGTAAAAACTACTGTCATTTTTAACTCCTACTAATAAATTTAGATAAATTATATTCTTATGCACTAAAAAAGCACATAAATATAAAAACGAGATAAATGATTTTATTTTGAGATAATTTTTGGATTGATTTGTAAATCTTCTATATCAGTAAAATACTTATAGATATATGCTTCTATGGCATACCTTCCTATCATGGCGGCATTGTCTGAGCAATATTTTAACTCGGCTAACTTTAGTTCAAGTCCATAATCTTTGCATAAAGCCCATATATTTTCTCTCAAGCTTAAGTTTGCACTAGCTCCGCCTACAATACTAAAAAGTTTTAAATCCGGAGGAAGTTTTTTTAATACATTTTTTATTTTATGAAGTAAATGTTTGATTGCTGTTTTTTGGAAAGAGGCACAAATATCCTCTTTATCTTTTTTGGATAACTCTTGTAAAGATTGGATAGCAAGTCTTACTTGATTTTTAAGTCCAGAGTAACTAAAAGCCAATCTATTGGAATTATAAAGAGGCACAGTAAAGTCAAACCTCTCACTATCTCCGTTTTTAGCATACTCTTGCACTTTTGGACCACCGGGGTATCCAAGTCCTAACATCTTTGCAACTTTGTCAAAACTTTCACCAAAACTATCATCAAGTGTAGTAGCCAACACTTCATAGTGAAAAAAGTCATTAACTCTTAAAAGCATGGTATGTCCGCCTGAAACCAACAAAGTTATCATAGGAAATATAGCATCTTGCTCTATAAATAAAGATGCGATATGTCCTTTTAAGTGGTTTACGGCAATAAGAGGTATATCAAGTGCGATACTCAAAGCTTTTGCCATAGTAACACCCTCTATGAGTGTTACCGAAAGTCCCGGTTCATTCGTAACAGCAACTGCTCTTAAAGAGTCAAGATAAGGTTTACACTCTTCAAGTATCTTTGGAAGTGCTTCAGTATGAAGTCTAGCAGCAAGTTCAGGCACTACTCCGCCATATTTTGAGTGTTCGGCATCTTGGGATATTTTTTTGTGATAGATAAGTTTTTTAGTCTCTATTTCAGTGATAGCGATAGAGCTGTCATCACAACTACTCTCAATGCTTAGTATCATATTTCGTAACTCGTGATTAGCAACTCGTGATTAGTAATTGCAATCTTCATCCTAAATCCTAAACTCTCTGCTTTGCCAAAGCTCTTACTTCTTTATCTACTTCAAAAATATCTTCAAAATTACTAAGTTTTAGCCCTGTAAATTTTTCATATAAATCCAAAGTCATCTTTGATATATCAAAAAATCCTATCTCGCCTTTTAAAAAAGCTTCTACTCCCACTTCATTAGCGGCATTTACGACTACTCCCATATCAGGATGAGCTAAAATATCATTTTTTATTTGCCATATCGGGTATCTTTTTTCATCAATTTTCTCAAATTTTATCTCATTTATCTCAAGAAGATTTACATTTGGTACTATCTTTGAGGGTGGTTCTTTGCCTAAAATTGCATAAGCTATGGGTAGTCTCATGTCAGCTCCTGCAAAGTGTGCGGTAGTGCTTCCGTCACGAAACTCCAAAAGTGCATGAATGATAGAGTTTTTTTCAATAACCGCATCAACTCTATCAGTATCAAAAAGCCATTTTGCTTCAAGTAGTTCAAAAAGTTTATTTGTCATAGTAGCACTATCTATACTTATCTTTTTTCCCATTTTCCAGTTTGGATGGTTTAGTGCATTTTTTGCGGTTTGATCTTTTATCTTGCTTATATCTATATCTCTAAAAGGTCCTCCGCTAGCAGTTATAACTATATTGTCGATATTTCTACCATTTATGAGATACCATATAGCAAAATGTTCACTATCTATGGGTGTTATTTTAGAGTTATCTACAAAAGCTCCGGCAACCACAAGACTCTCTTTGTTTGCAAGAGCTAGTTTTTTATCAAGTTTTAAAGCTTCAAGCGTTGGTTTAAGACCCAAAAATCCAACAAGTGCATTTACAACAAGTTTACTTTTTGAAAGATTTATAACCTCTAATATCCCCTCTTCTCCGTAAAGAACTTTGTCATGCTCTACCAAAGAAGCTTTCTGCTTATCTGCAACAACTACAAACTTAGGGTGAAACTCTTTTATCTGCTTGTTTAAAAGTTGTATATTTGTTCCTGCAACTAAAGTCTCTACTTCAAGAGAAAATTCTCTTGCTATATTTAAGACATTTACTCCGATAGAACCGGTAGAGCCTAAAAGTATCACTTAAGCTAACCCTCTTAAAAGTATCACCATAACAACTCCGGCAAATAAATAACCGTCAACCCTATCAAGCACTCCCCCATGTCCGGGAAGTATAGAGCCGCTATCTTTTACTCCGGCTTCTCTTTTTAGATAACTCTCAAAAAGGTCACCATAGACTGAAGCTAAAGAACTTAGTGCAGAAACAAATAGTGCAAGCCAAAACCCCACATAGTCAAACCCATAAATAGTTCCGACTACTGTTGCTATAATTATACCGCCGATAACACCTTCTACGGTTTTATTTGGAGAGATAGAAGAAAACTTTTTTTTACCTATACTTTTACCTACAAAATATGCTCCACTGTCGGTGCATACGACAACAAAAACAAGCCAGATAAGTATCCCCATACCAAAATCATGATAAAGAGCCAAGATAAATAAAAATGGCGTTATAGGATATAAAAATGGATACAAAATCTTAAAATCAACCTTTTTTTCATAAAGCATAATGGATATAGCGATAATGAGTGTTAAGAAAGAAAGATCATCAGGATTTGGATAAAATAATGCTACTATCCACAGGATAAAAGACATAGCATACAATATATTGCTCTGTATCTTAAAAAGATTGATACTCTCATGTGTTGCAAACATATAGAGAATACCTAAAAAAAGCCAAGTTATAAAAAAATTATCTACTATTCCTACAACTGCGACTACTGCTATCAAAACCACAGCGGTTATATATCTTTGCTTATCTTTTAAAAATTTCTCTTTTATACTCATTTTTTACCTCAAGCTTTTGGATCAATTATATCTAAACTATACTTTAATATCCAAAAGATGGTTGCCTGTTTTTTTCTTATTTTGATTTTTTTCTATTTTATTTAAAAATTCTGCTTCTTCCTCTTTTTCTCCGCTTTGTTCATCTTGCTTTTCTTTTTCATGTTCATTTTGGGGATCTATTTTATAACTCTCCTCGGCAGGTCTTACCTCTTCTATCTCTTTTTCTTTTTCATTTAAAACCTCAGCAGCCATTACATTTTGCAAATCAAGCTTATTTTGAAAATCTATCTGTTTAGCGGCTGGTACTTGCATATTTTGATTGGTATATATAATGCCACTGATAGGAGATATTCCCATAACTAGTCCTTCAACCTTTTACCTTTAAAGTTTTATAATTCACATAATTTACTTTTGCTCCATTTATCACTTTAACATTTCGTCTTTGTGTATAATCGACCAAATAGTCACTTTTTTGAGTTACACTAAACTTCACACACAACTTTGCAGCAAATTCCAAGACACTTTTAGGCACCTCTTTTTTGCTACTATTTATAATAATATGAGCAGAAGGTATATCCTTTAAATGAAGCCAAATATCACTCATTTTAGCTTTTTTTAAAAGCAAAGCATTGGCTCTTTCATTTTTTCCTAAACTTATCTTGTATCCCTCATAAAAAAAATTTTCAACTCCATCATGCATATCCTCTTTTTTTGCCCTTTTTTGTCTTTTAGGAAAGTATAGTTTTAGCTCATCTAAACTTTCAACTTCTTTAACAACATTTTTTAAGTTTTTTAGATATTTTATCTTTGATTCTAAATTATCCTCTTCTATATGAATATTTGCTGCTTTTTGTTTTGCTTTTTTTGATAAGTTATAAAATATATTTGCAGCCATTGCGGGAGTTTTTGCATTTTTAGGTATCTTTATAACTCTCTCGTTGCCTTCAAAATCTTTAAGTTTTATCTCTGTTTGATAATTTTTTATCTTTGAAAGATGTGCCAAAATCACTTCAGCATCTTTTTGGTACTTTTTTGAAATTTCCAATAGTTCATCTTCTTTTGGAAGTCTATTTTTAATATTTTCAAATTTTTTTATATTTTTTTCTATGCTTATCAGCTTTTGATTGATAGTTGTATGCAGTTTTTTTTGCATCTTTTGTTTATATATATCATAAAGATAACTTTTTACATCATTTATTCCTATACTCTTCTCTTTTAGTTCGATTCCCGGAAGTTCCGGTAAAGAAAGTCCATTTTGTATCTCTCTATATGAGACACTTTTATCTATATGTCTCAAAGCTTCCATGATTATCATATTTTCATCACAAATGATGACATTGGTGTGTCTTCCGGTAAATTCAAACTGCAAAAAAGTTGTCTCGGTTTTATAGCTTTTTTGTTGAACAAGTTTAAATCTAAGAATTTTATTATTCGGCAATACTTCTAAATTTTCAACAAAAGAGTTAAAACATCTCTTTTTCAAAACTATATCAAAAGGAGCACTATATATCTTGGAGCTTTTATATTTATCTTTTTTAAATATATAAGAGTTTCCTTTTGTCATATCAAAGAAAATACTCTCATTTTTATCAAATACCAATTTGAAAATCGTATCGTCAACTCTATATAATGTATCAAGTTTTTTAAAGTTTTTTAAATACCGGCATATTTTTACTAATTCTTCTCTTTTCATACTTTTATTGTAACATATTTTTAAACTTCATAAACTTACTATATAAACTTATACTACTTAAATCGCGATATAAATGTAAAAATTAGAGTAAAAATGATACTAAGCAAGATAGACGAAGTAATAGGAAAATAAAATTTGAAATTTCCTTTATCTATATAAATATCTCCCGGTAATCTAAAAAGTGGAAAACCTTTAAACAAATACAAAACTATACCGATAATGATAAAAACTATGCCAATGCTTAAAAATATCTTATACACTAGCTATCTCTTTTTATACTTTTTAGATAGTATGCCAATCCAAAAAGTAAAAATGTAACACCGATCAGTAAAGATACGGCATAAAGTATCTTTTCAGGTCCGATAATGGCAAATTTAAAAACTAGCATTAAAGCTTCAATAGACAGTGCTATAATGATAGAACCTAAAAATCTTATCATAGTTTTATGTATATCATCTATATGCTCTTTCAAATTTTTACCTAAAACTTCCTCTTCAAAGATAGTCTTTATAAGATCAAATATGGCCAATGAAAGTGTTATCAATATAGTTGACTCAAATATCTCTTTTATATCAAGTTTTGATATATTTATACCATAGGTAGCAATACTGCTAAGTCCTTTAAAAAAGAGTAAAAATGCCACTAAAAATAGAGCAAAACAAAAAAGTGCATAAGCAATTTTATTAAATTTTCCAAAAAGCGAATCAATAGAAGTAGGATGGATAACTTTTAATAGTTTTTTAAGTGTAATATCAAGACATACTACATATCTTAGCTTATTTTTATCATCATATACCGGGTATGAAGCTGTTACCACCAATTCTTGTGTTTTTGAAGAAGGGTAAGGATCAGTCATAATGCATTTTTTTTCTTTTACCGCTCTATAATAGGAAGCTCTTAGGCTCTTATTGGAGTTTTTTCCTTTTCTATACTCAATATTATTGGAAATGGCATCTATGATTTGTGTACCTTTTTGATCTAGTATATAAAGGGCAGCTATCTCGGTATTTTCTTTTTTTATCTTTTTTAAAGCTTTTACAATATCCTCTTGAGAAATATTAGGTAAAGAGTTTGGTATATTTCTCGTCAATAAAAAACATAAAAAAGCTCTAGCACTTACACGAACTTCTTCAAAATCCTGTATCTCTTTTGAAACCATTATATACTCCTACTTCATTACTTACTTATAATTATACTAAATAATCATATAAAATCAACTTTTCAATATTTTTATGATATAATGCCTTTTTTAAAGGTATAAAGATTGATAAAAGCTAAGAAAAAATTTGGTCAAAATTTTTTAAAAGATGAAGCAATTTTAGACAAAATCATCCAATCGATGCCCAATGATGACTTGAAAGTCGTAGAAATTGGACCTGGATTAGGTGATTTGACAAAAAAGCTTTTACAACATAAAAATGTTATAGCTTTTGAGATAGATGATGAGCTGTGTGAAATTTTGAAAAAAGAGTTTTTCTTTTTTATAAAAGAGAAAAAGCTTTCACTAAAATGCACAGATGTGTTGCAATATTGGCGAGGTAGAAATTTGATAAACCAAAAGTATAATTTGGTAGCAAATCTGCCCTATTATATTGCAACCAAAATAGTACTTGATTTGCTAAAAGATGATAATTGCAAAAATATTATAGCGATGCTTCAAAGTGAAGTAGCTTATAAATTTTGTGCCAAAGAGGGAGATAAAGAGTTCTCTTATATGGCTGTCATTAGTGATTTGATAGGTGATACTTCCATTATTTGTGATGTATCCCCGCAGAGTTTTGTTCCGCCGCCGAAAGTTTCCTCTTCTGTTTTAAAGATAGAAAAAAGAAGAGGGCTTATAGCAAAAGAACTGTTTAGTGATGAAAAAGAGTTGAAGCAGTTTGAACAATTTTTAAGAAGCAGCTTTAGCTCTCCTAGAAAAACTCTTATAAAAAATCTCTCTGTTTATGGAAAAGAGAAAATTTTATCTCTTTTTTATAAGCTAGATATACAGAGTAAAATCAGACCTCATCAACTATCTTCGATCAAATATCTTGAAATTTTTAAAGCATTAACCCAAATTTTGTAATACAATAAGTCTATTGCAAAATTTGGGTTAAAATAGTGCTACAAAGGATATAGATGCAAGAAAAGAGAGAGACAAAGAGGACAAACCAACCTGCTAAAAAGCAGCAAAATAGCTCAAACAATAAAAATCAAAATAGACAAAGAAATAAAAACAAAGCTAACACCATAGGCAGGCAAAGACCACCTGCCCAAAAAAATGAAAATTGGTACAAAGAGCTTGAAAAGAGTATAGAAGCCAATAAAAAAGCTCAAGCCAAAAGAGTTTATCCTATGAACTTTAAAAATCCTACTTCAAATGCAAGGATAAAGATAACTCCACTTGGAGGTTTAGGTGAGATAGGCGGTAATATGATGGTAATGGAAACCAATACAAGTGCTATCATCATTGATGTAGGTATGAGTTTTCCTGATGATGAAATGCATGGTGTTGATATATTGGTACCGGACTTTTCATATCTTAGAAGTATAAAAAACAAGATAAAAGGTATAGTTATAACTCATGCCCATGAAGATCACATAGGAGCATTGCCGTATCTATTTAAAAATCAAGACTTACAGTTTCCCATATATGCCACTCCTTTACCACTTGGCATGATAGCCAATAAATTTGATGAGCATAAAATCTCAAAAAAATTTTTCAGACCGGTAGAAAAGAGAAAAATTTATAAGATAGGTGATTTTGATATAGAGTGGATACATATAACCCACTCCATTATAGATGCTTCATCTTTAGCTATAACTACTGAGGCCGGAACGATTATACATACGGGTGACTTTAAGATAGATCATACTCCCATTGATGGGCTTCCTGCGGATTTGCACCGCTTTGCATATTATGGAGACAAAGGAGTTTTGTGTCTTTTAAGCGATAGCACAAACTCTTACAATCCGGGCTTTACAAGAAGTGAAAGTTCAGTCGGTCCTACCTTTGATACCATTTTTTCAAAAGCAAAAGGAAGAGTTATCATGTCAACTTTCTCTTCCAATATACACAGAGTTTATCAAGCTATAACTCACGGTGTAAAATATGGAAGAAAAGTAGCGGTCATAGGTAGAAGTATGGAAAAAAACTTAAACACCGCAATGGAGCTTGGATATATCAATTTGGATAATAAAATTTTTATAGATGCCCACGAGGTAAACAGATATAATGATAAAGATGTTCTTATAGTAACAACCGGAAGCCAAGGTGAGTCAATGAGTGCACTTTTTAGAATGGCAACAAATGAGCATAGACATATCAAGATAAAACCGACTGATCAGATAATCATTTCAGCTAAAGCAATTCCCGGTAATGAAGCTAGTGTTTCAAAAGTGCTTAATTATCTTTACAAATCAGGAGCTGATGTAGCTTATAAAGACTTTAGTGAAATTCATGTCAGCGGTCATGCGGCTCAAGAGGAGCAAAAACTAATGATAAGGCTGGTTAAGCCAAAATTTTTCTTGCCGGTTCATGGAGAGTACAACCACATCCATAGGCACAAAGAAACAGCCGTAAAATGCGGAATACCTGAAAAAAATATCTATCTTATGAGTGATGGCGAGCAAGTAGAAATCACTCAAAAGTATCTCAAAAAAGTGGGCTCGGTAAAAACTGGAAAAGTTTATATAGATAACCAGATAAATAAACAGATAGAAAATGATGTTGTAATAGATAGACAAAAATTAGCTGAATCAGGTATAGTTTCAGTCATAGCCCAGATAGATAAAAGCACAAATAAACTTATAGGAAAACCGAAAGTCTTAAGTTACGGTTTAGTGGCAGATAAAGATATGCAGAAATTTTCTAAAGAAGTTGAAGAGATACTAGACCAACTTCTTATAAACGCCAAAGGACCGATACTAGGCAATCCAAAAGCTGTAGAAAATACTCTAAGACAAGCTGTCAGAAAACATGTATTTAGAAAAATGAAAAAGTATCCTACGGTAGTTCCTACTATTTTTGTTCTCTAGAGGTAGTTAAAATGAACTTTATTAAAATAGCTAAAGATGTTTTAGAGACTGAAGCAAATGAACTTTTAAGAGCAGCCGATACTTTAGATGGGGAGATAGAAAAGGCTGTAGAAATTGCTTACAATACAAAAGGTAAACTCATAGTAACAGGTGTGGGAAAGTCTGGACTTATAGGAGCCAAGATAGCAGCTACACTAGCTAGTACCGGCACTAGTAGCTTTTTTATCCATCCTACTGAAGCTATGCATGGCGATCTTGGTATGATAAGCAAAGGTGATAGTGTGCTTGCTATCAGCTATAGCGGAGAGAGTGAAGAGCTAATAAGGCTTTTGCCTCATCTTAAAAGATTTGACATACCTCTTATAGCTATGGCAAAAAGTAAAGATACAACTTTAGGGAGATATGCTGATGTTTTTTTATCTATTGATATAGAAAAAGAGGCATGCCCACTCAATACCGCTCCAACAAGTTCTACTACTTTGACTTTGGCTTTAGGTGATGCTTTAGCAGTTTGTTTGATGAAAAAAAGAGATTTTAAAAAAGAGGATTTTGCTTCTTTTCATCCGGGAGGCTCTTTGGGGAAAAAACTTTTTGTAAAAGTTAAAGATATTATGCAAAAAGAGTCTTTACCGATTTGCGATAAAGACACCCCTATGAAAGAGGCTGTTGTTATCATGAGTGAGGGAAGGCTTGGAAATGCTTTTTTAGTTGATAAAGATAAAAAACTTGTAGCGGTTCTTAGTGACGGCGATGTAAGAAGAGCTTTGCAAAAAGAGGATTTTGATATAGAAAAACCGGCATTTTTATATGCAAATAAAGATCCAAAAACCATAAATGATAAAAATATGCTAGCAAGTGATGCATTAAGAGAGATAGAAAAGTATAAGATCCAAATTTTATGTATAACAGATAAAGACAGACATATCAAAGGTGCTTTACATATCCATCATCTTGTAGAAGCTGGGATAAAATAAAGGAAAGTTTTGGAAAAAATACGACTCAATAAAATGATTTCTCATAATACGAGATATTCAAGACGAGAAGCTGATGAGCTTATCAAAAACGGTGAAGTTACTATTGATAACAAAGTAGTTAGTGACCTTTCTACAAAGGTTGATTTTGGCGACAAGATACATATAAAAGGAAGAAGACTTTATAGGAAAGATCACTTTTCAGTCATCGTTTATCATAAAAAAAAGGGTGAATTGGTTACTAAAAAAGACGACAGAGGAAGAAAAACCATATATGAATCTTTATCTAAAAAATTTTCTCACTATCTGCCTGTGGGCAGACTAGATTTTGCAAGCGAGGGACTTTTACTGTTAACTGATTCACCAAATGTGGCAACTAAGCTGATGAGTAGCAATCTTGAGAGAGTTTATTATCTTAAGATCAAAGGTGAAATTAGTATCGCTATGGAAGAAGCTATGAAAAATGGTGTTTTTATAGATTCAAAAGTAGGCGGACATAAAGATAGCAAAATAGAATCCATGCAAATAGAGCCGTTTCTGGGGTATAAAATCATAAAAAGTTCTCCAACTTTTTCAAAACTAAAAGTTGCTATAAATGAAGGGAAAAATAGAGAGTTAAGACGATTTTTTGCCTATTTTGACTCTGAAGTAACAGATCTTAAAAGAGTAAGTTTTGGAGGAATTGATTTAGGAATGCTAAAAGAGGGAAAGAGTAGATATTTGACTAAAAGTGAATATCAAAGTTTGCATGACTTTTTACATAGAAAAAAATGAGTTTAAATCTTACTACAATTTTACAGCCGAAAGAGCTTGATGAATTTATAGGACAAAGCCATATCTTAAGCCCTGATAAACCACTATATAAACTTTTAAGCAAAGGTGAACTTTTTCATACTATTTTTTTTGGACCTCCGGGATGTGGAAAAACTACCTTAGCTAAAATATGTGCGAAACTATCCAATAGTTCGTTTTACTACCTTGATGCAACTAGTTTAAAAGTAGAAGAGATAAGAAAAATCCTTCAAAAACATAAAGATACTCTCCTAAAACCTCTTATTTTTATAGATGAGATACACAGACTTTCAAAAAATCAACAAGAAGTTTTGCTTTTGCCAATGGAAAAAAAAGAGTGCACAATAGTGGGGGCAAGTACTGAAAACCCGTACTACACTCTAACTTCGGGTATAAGATCTAGAGTTATGCTTTTTGAATTTAAACCGCTAACTAACAAAGAGCTTGAAAGTTTGATAGAGTTAGCACAAAAAAGAGTAAAATTCTCTATAAACGATAAAGCAAAAGAGTATTTGATACATTCAAGTAGCGGTGATGCGAGGTCTCTTTTAAACTTACTTGAATTTGCCTTAGCTGTTGAAAATAATATATCACTAACAACTTTAAAACTTTTAAGAAACCAAGCCGTAAACGAAGGGGTAAATTCTAATGATAAACACTATGACATCATAAGTGCAATGATAAAAAGTATCAGAGGAAGTGATATAAATGCTGCACTTTACTATCTAGCTAGAGCCATAGAAGCTGGAGAAAAAGCTGATTTTATAGCAAGAAGACTTGTAATACTTTCAAGTGAAGATGTAGGAAATGCTAACCCAAATGCTTTAAATATAGCAACTAACACACTAACGGCTGTTAGTCATATAGGCTATCCGGAAAGCAGGATAATTTTATCTCAATGTGTTATATATCTTGCCTCATCACCAAAATCAAACAGTTGCTATAAAGCTATAAATGAAGCACAAAAATTTGTAAAAGAAAATCCAATCTTACAAATTCCATCTCATATAAAACAAAATTCAAAAAAGTATCTCTATCCTCATGATTTTGGAGGATATGTAAAGCAAAAATATATGCAAAAAAGTGTAGAATTTTATAAAAGTAAAGGTATAGGTTTTGAAAAAATACTAAATGAATGGCTCGAGAAAATAACAGAGACAAAGGAGTAAAGATGCAAGAGAATAAGGAAAAAGAAAAAATGCAACCTAATCACGAGTCACGATCCGAGCGAAGCGACAATTCCGCAGGAACGAGGACAATCACGAGTCACGAATCTATAGCGATAGTCGGTGGAGGTATCAGCGGTCTTGCTACTGCATTTTATATAAAACAATTCAATCCCAATGCAAAGATAACTCTTTTTGAAAAAGAGAGTGTTCTAGGCGGTAAAATGAAAACCGTAGAAAAAGATGGATTTTTGATAGAAGAAGGCAGTAACGGCTTTTTATCAAACAAGCCTGATACTCTTGAACTTGTAAAATTAAGCGGTTGCGAAGATATACTTTTAAAAAGTAGCGATGAAGCTAGAAAAAGATTTATTTATGATAAAAAACTTGAAGTTTTGCCAGAATCTGCCAAAGATTTTTTGACAACTTCACTTTTGAGTTTAAAAGGAAAGTTAAGGGTGCTTTATGAGCCGTTTGCTCCTGTAAAAACTGATGATAGTGATGAGAGTTTGCAAGAGTTTGGATATAGAAGAGTGGGAAAAGAGATGACAAATGTTTTTTTGGATGCTATGGTCGCAGGTATCTATGCTTCAACTCCTTCAAAGATTTCGGCTCCGGCTGCTTTTCCTCTTGTAGTCAAACTTGAAAAAGAGTATGGCTCTTTGTTTAAAGGTATGATAAAGAAAAAGAAAAAAGAAGCAGGTCCGGGTGGAGTTTTGATGAGTTTTAAAGGAGGAGTTAGTGCCTTTATAGAAAAGCTTTCACAAAATATAGACATTGATATCATCAAAAATGCCGATATAAATACTTTGCAAAAGGATGAAAAAGATTTTATCCTGCAAAATGAAAATCTTAAGATGAGATTTGACAAAGTGATACTTTCAACTCCGGCTTATGAGAGTGCAAAGATAGTGAAAGATTTTATGCCTAAACTTTCAAGTGAATTAGATAGTATTGAGTATTCTCCTATTTCTATAGTCGCAGCAGGATATGATACCTTAAAACATACCCTTAAAGGCTTTGGGCTTTTAACAACTACAAGAGCAAAAAAAAGTGTACTAGGTGTACTTTGGGATAGTTCTATCTTTAATGATAGAGCCAAGGAGGGTAAAAAACTACTTCGTACTATGATAGGTGGACAAAGAAGTCCTGAACTTGCTTTGCAAGATGAGAAGTCACTTATCAATAGTGCTTTACAAGGCATAAAAGATACTATGGGCATAGAGCAAAAACCGGATACATTATATGTCAAAAGACACGACAAAGGCATACCAAACTATGCTGTAGGACATATACAAAAAGTAGAAAAAATTATGCAACTTGTTGATGAGATAGATGGGCTTTATTTAAACTCAAATGCATACAAAGGTATAGGGCTGAATGATTGTGTAAGTAACTCTAAACTTTGTGCAAAAAAAGTAGCAGGAGCATAAATGAGATACCTTTTTTTACTTATTGTAACTTCTTTTATACTTTATGCAAATAGTTTGCAAAATGCTATAAATCAAGCTAAACCAAACTCTACCATAGAACTTGGAAGTGGAGTGTATAAAGGTGATATCATCATCAATAAACCACTTAAAATCATAGGCAAAAAAGGGGCAAAAGTCATCATAAAAAATAGTGGCAAAGGAACTATCATAACTATAAAAAGTTCCAATGTACTTTTACAAAATCTTACTATAAAAAGCTCCGGTCATAGAAAAGAAGTACTTGATAGCGGTATAAAAGGCGAGGGTATCAATAATATAACCATAAAAAACTGCCATATTGAAGATGTACTTTACGGTATCAATCTCTCAACAGCTAAAAATTTAAAAATAATATCAAACTTTATATCATCAAAAGATGAAACAAGACCTCTAAGAGGTGATGGTATAAAACTTTGGTATGCTAAAAATGTGCTTATAAAAAATAATACAATAAAAAAAGTAAGGGATACGCATATAGATAGATCTAGTAATATCATCATAAAAGATAATAAATATTTTGACAATAGATTTGCTATCCATTTTGAATACTCCAAAAAAATATATATAGAAAATAATTTTTTCCAATATAATGATGTTGATATCTTAACGGAGGCTACAAAAGATTTAAAAATCTTAAGCAATAAACTCTTAAGCGGTAAAGGAAGTGCAAGAATAGCGATAGTACTAAAAGGCGGCAAGAATATCTTGGTCGAGAATAATATCATAAAATTTAATACAAAAGGTCTTTATGTAGATGATAAACCTTCAAGATTGACAAAAATAAAAAGACACATTATCTCAAATGAGATAAGTTTTAACCTTGAAGCCATACATTTTCACGCTATCATAGCCAACAATGTCATCAAATACAATAAAATCCACGACAATCTTGAAGATGTGGTAAAAGATATCATAGGATATAAAAATATAAACAATATAGTAGAATACAACTATTGGGGAGCATATCAAGGTTTTGATAGAAATTATGACAATATAGGAGATACCCCATATATCATAAAAAGGTATATGGATAAACTTTGGAGTTATAACAATAAAATAAAGTTTTTTTACGGAAGTACTGTTATAGCTTTAGCAAATTTTTTATGCGAAATAGCTCCGTTTTCAGAGCCAGAGTTTATACTGGAAGATAAAAAACCGATATTTAAAGATTGAAAATGAAAACATATAAAAAAGAGGAAGTTTGGACTATATCTTTTGCTCATTTAAGCCATGATATATTTTCATCCATTTTAGCTCCAATTTTACCGCTTTTGATAGAAAGACTAGGTATCACCTTATCTATGGCATCATTTTTAGATATTGCAAGGAAAATACCATCACTTTTCAACCCATTTTTAGGACTTATGGCTGAAAGAAGAGATGTAAAGTATTTTGTTATCCTAACTCCTGCTATCACGGCTATATCTATGTGTTTGCTAGGTGTTACTTCATCATATTTTGTAGCACTTTTACTTCTTTTTATAGCCGGCATCAGTGCAACTTTATTTCATATCCCATCACCCACTATGATCAAAATTGCCTCAGGTGAACAAACCGGAAAAGGTATGAGTTGGTTTATGGTTGGAGGTGAGAGTGCTAGAACTATTGGACCTCTTTTGGTTACGGGAGCTATATCTCTTTGGGGTTTTGAAGGGATTTATAGGCTTATGCCTATAGGTATCTTCTCATCACTTTTTTTATACTATAAATTAAAAAATTTTCAAGTAGAAGCATTTAGTGTCAAAAAGATAGAAACCGGCGAGACAAAAGAACTTCTTAAAAAGCTATCTTCTTTTTTTATCATATTAGGAAGTTACCTTCTTTTTAACGCAGGAACCAAATCGGCCATAACTTTGTATCTTCCTGTCTATCTTACAAAACACAATTTTTCCATATATGAAGCGGGTATTTCACTCTCCGTTTTGCAATTTTTTGGGATAATGGGTACCTTTTTCTCCGGTAGATTTTCAGATAAAATAGGCAGAAAAAATATGCTTCTCATTTCAGCTCTTGGCACAACTTTTGGAATGATACTATTTATATATTTTAACCAAATAGCTCTTTTTCCAATACTAGCAATTTTGGGCTTTTTCCTCTTTACTCCGGGTCCAGTAATGCTAGCAACTGTTCAAGATACCAATACTGATAAACCAACCTTTGTAAATAGTCTATATATGGGTATAAATTTCGGTATAAGCTCATTGGTAGTTTTTATAGTTGGCTATTTGGCAGATATTTACGGACTTGATACAGTGTATGTTGGATGTGCTATTTTTACATTTTTATCTTTGTTTATTATAATGTTTTTACCTATAAAAATATTACTCAGGCGGTAATGCTATCTTAAAAACTGCTCCCTCTTTAGAATTTTTTACGCTTAATTTACCGTTACAATGCTCTTCAATGATCATTTTACTCATATAAAGACCTAAGCCGGTTCCATCTTTTTTTAATTTTGTAGAAAAATAAGGATCAAATATTTTATCTATGATATCTTCAGAAATTCCGCCGGCATTATCTCCTACTTCTATAGTAATATGTCCATTTTCTCTGTATGATTTCAAACTTATATATGGATCTTTTATATCATTTTCTATCAGTACATCTTCGGCATTTTTTATCAAGTTCAATATAACTTGTTTCAATTCATTTGGATATGTAACAAATTTACTTTGGCATCTAAAATCTTTTTTTAATGTAATTTTTTTATTGTCAAGAGAGATTTGCACAATATTTAAAACATTATTTATAATCTCTACACAAGAAGTTTTATTTTTTGTTTTATTTGCTTTAAAAAAATCTCTAAAATCATCGATTGTAGAGCTTAAATGTTGAGAGTATGAGGATATTTTACCCGCAAGCTCCATTATCTGCTCTTTATCTATTTTATTTAACTTACATTTAAGTTCTATAGTACTACTTGTAGCACTTATCGCAGCTAAAGGTTGTCTCCATTGATGAGCTATCATACTCAACATTTCCCCCATTTGAGCTAGTCTTGATTGTTTGAGCATTTGCTTATCTTTTTCTCTACTCTTTTCAACCTCTTGCATTACTCGCAAGTACAACTTTTCATTTCCTTCTAGTATCTGTTTTGATATAATTACACCTAAAATAAGTGTTATAAATATAGTTAGCACAATTAAACCAAGCTCGGTATCTTCATAAAATTTTTGCTTATTTTTTATATCTTTTTCCAGTTTACTTAAATGTAAATTTTCCTCATATATTATTCTTTGGATATTTTCGATTATTCTATTAAAAAATATAGGGGCTCTTTTATTTATAAGTCTTAATTCTCTATAAGACTTTAAAATATTTTTATTTTTTTCTATTTTTTTGAGTTTA
>JALVWI010000017.1 GCA_027038335.1 Campylobacterales bacterium
CTATTCCTTCTATATATGGAGCAAAATGTACTCTTTTTATCTCTAAAATATTTCATGGATTGACAATTCTTTTTTGGTTTTTCTTTGTTTTGGCTTATAAAGGTGGTTTTTTTGCATATTTTGCTATCTTGATTTCAGCTATCATGCTATATATTGAACATAAAATAGTTCAAAAAGACTTTGGTAAAATAGATAGAGCATTTTTTACTATAAACGGTTATCTTGGTATTGTTTTTTTTGGACTTATAGTTTTAGATATTTGGACAAAGTTGTAGTATGGATAGTATAAGAGTAGTCAATGCACCTTTGATCATAGAATATGAAGAGATTGAAAAAAGATATGATGAATTAAAAAAAGAGTATGATTCTTTGAGTGAATATGAAGAAGATAGTATAGGTCAATGGCTAAAACTTGCCAAAGCAAAAGGTGATACTAGAGATAGTGATCAAGTACTTTTAACACTTATGGTAGAACTTCATAGAAAGATAGATGAATTAACCGCATTGGTCAAAGATGAAGAGAGAGACTTTGTGAAACTTGAGAATTTGCAAAGAATTGAAGGCATTGGATATGAGCATTTTAAGCTTGAAAATAGTGTTTTAACTCTTGGAAAAGAGTATTATGGCAGGATTGCAATGCCGGTTTTTCCTAAAAGAGAAATACCACTTTTTTTTAAAGCCGTAAAATCAAATATGGCAGAAATTACATTAATGCACGATAAAGATATAAAAGATTGGAGTGCCTATGTCGTGGCAAGAGAAAGAGTAATGATAAGGGAACTTAAAAAGAGGAAAGAAAGTGTATGATTATCTGATATATGGGGCGATGGCTTTTGTATTTTTAATACTTTTGATTTATATTTATACTAAAGACGGTGAAACAAGTAGAAAATTTTTTTTGTATGAGAAAGCAATAGAGGATTTAAACAAAAAAGTGTATGATTTGGAAAAAGAGCTTAAACAAAAAGAAAGTGGAATAGATAAGCAGGAAATAAAAGAGTATATAGATGAAAATATAGAGGAGAGCTTGCAAAAGATAACACAATTTGTTGTATCATTTAAAAATGAAGAGGAAAAATATCTATCAGAGATCGAGGACAATATGGAAGAAAAATTAACTATTCTTGAAGATAAAATAAAAAATTTTACTGTTATGCCGGATAGTTATAGCTCAAATGAAAAAAAGATAGTAAGTCTTTATAACAAAGGCTTAAATGTCAGTGAAATAGCAAGAAATCTTCGCATAGGTATCGGTGAAGTAGAATTGGTTTTAAAAATTGAAGGCATTAAATAGTATATTAACAAATGTTCACTACTCTTGGGTAGAGATTTTGACAGATGCCTTTTGTGCTTTAGATGATGGTTATTTGAACTTTTTATTAGAAGATAAAACTTTTTTCCCCGATATTGATAACTTTTTAAATCCGTTTAAAACTTTACCTTTGCATGATGTAAAATATATACTTTTTGGGCAAGATCCATATCCAAGAAAAGAGAGTGCTATCGGCTATGCTTTTATAGATGCAAGAGTGAAAAATATATTTTCCTCTAAAGGATTGTCAAAAGAGGTAAATAAAGCGACAAGCCTTAGAAATTTTATAAAAATGCTTCTTTTGTGTGAAGGTTTATTGAACGAGGATGATTTGTCTCAAAATGCTATAACAAAGATAAATAAAAGAGATCTATGTGATAGTGCAATGGAGCTAAAGGATAATTTTGAGAAAAATGGTGTATTGCTTTTAAATATGGCTTTAGTGTTTACCAAAAAAAACGAGAGTAAATATCATTTAAAGGCTTGGAAACCATTTGTGCAAAGTTTATTGTGTAGCGTAAAAGAGTACAATATCAAGCTTATTCTCTTTGGAAATGTAGCAAGAGATATAGAAAAACTAGAGTGTTCTAAAGTGTTTGATAAACTTTTTTTTGTACATCCTTATAATGTAAGCTTTATTAATGACCGTAAGGTTCATAGACTTTTTGGACCTATGAACCTTATATATAACTACTCTTGAGCTAATTTATTTAAAATATCAAATAGTTTATTGCTGTTTTCTTCCATATTTGTGAAATTGGCGATAAAAGTTGGTTCATCTTTCTTTCTAAGTCCATGATTTTTTATGATATTAGCATTGGCTATGGCATATTGGTGCACATTTTTGTGTGGTTCGCTTATAGATTGATAGATTGGATCGTTGCCAAATTTTTCCTTTCCTTCATTATCATACCATTTGCCAAATCTACAATGATGATCATCTACAAAGTTATCATCGTTAACTTTCTCATTGATAACTGATGAGTAAATGCTAGTTTTATAGATAATATGATCCACTTTGACTAAAGTAGTAAAATTTTTGTTTGCTATTTTTTCTGCTGATTTTGCTGTAATGTTTGCATTTTCATTAAAATCCAAAAGGGCATTTTTAAATTCATTGACTGTTTCGCCTGAAGTTGTAGCTATTTCATTTATCTCAGTTGCATTTGCTTGGATATCATTTGTTTCTTGTTGGAGTGTTTGGATAGTGATAGCTATCTCGCTTGTAGCTTTTTGTGTTCTCTCAGCAAGTTTTCTAACTTCATCGGCAACAACAGCAAAACCTCGTCCATGTTCTCCTGCACGAGCTGCCTCTATGGCGGCATTAAGGGCGAGAAGGTTAGTTTGGTCTGCTATATCTTTTATGAGATTGACCACAGAGCTTATTTCATTACTTCTTTCACTAAGTGAACCTATGGCTTCAGTTATGTTTACTATAAGCTCTATGAGAGTATTTAGCTTATCTGAAAGCTGAGTAGTAGTCTCTATGCTACTATTGGATTTTTCTGCTGTTTTTTCTGTGATAACTTGTATATTTTTTACTTCATCAATGAGCAGTAACATATCTGTTTGAATTATATGAAGAGATTCTATGATGCCTCCGTTAAGTTTGCCGAATTCTGAGCTTAATTCCGCTCTTACTTTTTCTTTATTTCCGGCTATGATATCTTCAACACCTTTTTCAAGACTGTCGGCAGAGTAGTGAAATAGTCCATTTAATCCTTGAGGATATACTTTTCTCCAACTCTCTCCTTCACTTGCTTTGTTTACAGCTGTATTGGTATCTCTCATATAAGCTTCTACTTGATCAAGCAAATCATTAACTCCCCATGCAATTTGGCTCAATGGATCATTCATGTTGATATGTGTAATTCTAGGTTCCAAATTACCTTTTGCCGCTTCAGTAATAACTTTTTGTATTTCATTTTTTAAGTCACTACTTCCGGAACTTTTAGCTGAACTAAAAAAGCCTGCAAACAATCCTGTAAAAGCTAAACTGCTTTGCGCATCTTTAAATATATAGTGAAGTATCACTAATAAGATAAGTCCAAAAGTTATCTCAAATTTTCTATCCTTGTAGCGATGTAATAAACTCATCATAGTTTACTCCTTTTTCATTTAATAAAATATTTAAATACTTTTGTGATGCATCCATGCCGCCTCTTGATTCTACTTGTAAAAGTTTGGCATATATATCTTCTATGGTAGGCAAAATCTGATCGTTAACTTTTCTTCTTACGGAATAGTATCCTATGATATTGCCTTTATCGTCAGTCGAAGCGGTTACATTTGCATAAACCCAGTAGTATCCACCGTTTTTTGTTTTGTTTTTAACATAAGCAAATATCTCTTCTTTGTTTTGTATTCTACTCCAAAGCAATTTAAAGATGATGCGAGGCATATCGGGATGTCTTACTATATTATGGGGTTTTCCGAGAAGTTCATCTTCGCTGTATCCTGCAACTTTCATAAATATTTGATTGCAGTATGTTATACGACCTTTTAGATCCGTTTTTGATACAAGAAAATCATTACTACCTATATCAATGCGATTTGCATTTAATGTACTCATAGATATTCTCCTATTAGTTTTGCTTATTATAGCCATTTTTAAATAAATAAAATATAAACTTGTGTTATACTACATTTTATAAAATAATAGGAGAAGCTTTTATGCTTATAGACGGATATGGTAGAAGAATAAATTATATAAGAGTTTCTGTAACAGAAAGATGCAATTTTAGATGTCAGTATTGTATGCCTGAAAAACCTTTTTCTTGGGTACCAAAAGAAAATCTTTTGAGTTTTGAGGAACTTTTTTTATTCTTAAAAGTTGGAATTGATGAGGGAGTTGACAAGATACGCATAACCGGAGGAGAGCCGCTTTTAAGGGCTGATTTGGATAAATTTATCAAAATGATCAATGACTATAAAGAGGGACTTGATATAGCCATAACAACAAACGGTTATCTCTTGAAAGAAACTGCCGAAAGATTGAAAGATGCCGGGCTTAAGAGATTGAATATCTCTTTAGATAGTTTAAAACCTGAAGTTGCACAAAAAATAGCACAAAAAGATGTCTTGAAAAATGTGCTTGAGGGCATAGATGAGTCGTTGAAAGTGGGGCTTAAAGTAAAGATAAACAGTGTTCCCTTAAAAGGTATCAATGATGATGAGATAATCGACTTGCTAGAATATTCAAAAAGCAAAGGTATGCAGATAAGATATATCGAATATATGGAAAATATACATGCAAACAAAGATATCAAAGGAATGTATGGAAAAGAGATCATTGATAAAATAAGGGAGAAATATCCTGTCAAAAAAGTTGGAAGAGAAGGGAGTTCGCCGGCATTTATGTATGAACTTGAAGATGGTTATAGGTTTGGCATCATTGACCCTCATAAGCATGACTTTTGTGAGAGCTGCAATCGTATCAGGCTTACCGCTGAGGGACATATCATCCCTTGTCTTTACTTTGATGAGGCAATGAGTATAGCAGATGCCGTAAAAAAAGGCGATGTAGAGGCAGCGGCAGAAGTTTTGAGAGAAGTTATAAAAAATAAACCTGAAAAAAATAGATGGGATGAAAATCCGCCTGAAGATGAGATATCCGCTAGAGCATTTTATCAAACAGGCGGATAAAAATTTCAGCGGAACTAGTTTCCGCTGAAATA
>JALVWI010000018.1 GCA_027038335.1 Campylobacterales bacterium
GGGGGAACTCGAATCCCCGACCTCCGGCTTATGAGACCAGCGCTCTAACCAGCTGAGCTACCCTGCCACAAAAAAAGAGATAGAATTATATTTAATATTAGCTTAATTTGTGCTTTGATATTTATCTTCCAAATAAATTTAGTATTTGCTTTAACGGTTCTTGAAATTTTTTAGGAATTTTTTTATCTATTGCTTTTTCAATTTTATTTTTAATATATGAAGAAGTCTTTATCTTTACTTTTGGATGATGCAAGTCGCCTTTTATCTCTCCTTCTATATCTTTATTTTTTATCTTTAGAATAAATGGGGCTTTAATGGTTTGGGATTTGAAATTGGCTATTGCACTATATATCTTAAAAAGAGTATTGGATGAATTCATATCATATACAAATTTGATAGTATCTCCTTGGATATTCCCCTGTAACAAGCTATTTTTATATAGCTCTTTTGTCATATCAAAACCTGAAAGTATAAAAACCGTATCAGTAAGTTGATTTTTTATGATATGACCGTTATTTAATTTTATTGTAAAGTTTCCTTTTTTCCATTTTGGACTATAATAAATATCAGCAGTTCCTCTTGCATCAAAAAAAGGAGGATATTTAAATATTTTAGATATTTTAGATACACTTATATCCAAAGATTTTATATTTATATCACCGTTTTTGTATATATATTTTGTATTTGTACCAAATATATCTGTATGACCGTTCAATAAAAATATACCCTCAAAATAACTAAGATCACCTTTAAAGATAGCATCTCCTGATAAATTCTGTTTTGTTATAAAGTAAAGTTTTGAAAGATTGTCTATCGTAAGAGTATATTTTGCTTTTGTTTTTAAATTATTTAAAGCGGTAGTCCCGTCAGTAACTGATAGATCGGCAATGGTACTATTTATATCAGTATTAAATTTCATGTTGCTATTTTTTATAGTCGCATTATATATAGCATTATAGCTTAAATTTTTTGGAATGTTTATATTAAACTCTTTTTGCAAAACTCTTTTATTTGGATTGCCGTTATCAAGTGTTGCTTCTATTTTACCGCTTATGTTATCACTGCCTATATTATCTAAAAGTGAGTGTATCTGTATATTACCATAAGAGTATTTTGGTTTATTAAGCATATATAAAATTTTATCAAGTTTTAAATTTGATGCATTTATTTGAAGCTTTTTGTTATAACCTATGACTTTTAAGTTGCCTCCGAAAGAGAAAGTTGATATAAGATAACCAATACCGCTACTATCTTTTTTTACTCTTCCTGTTGCCTTAAAACTTCCTCTTAAGTTTTGTTTTGTAATACTTTTTAAAAGCTCCAATCTTGGTACAATCAAAGAGTAATCAGTATCTAATATTTGATTTTTAAAATTGTATATAGTTTTTAAAGTACTTAAGTTTATTATATTGCTGTTAAAGTTGATAGATGATATGGTATTTTTACCTTTTAAGAAAGTATTGCTTTTTGCTTTAAAGATAAAATGTGCCGGCAAAGTGATATTAAAATCTTTTTTAACAAGTATTGGATTGATACTTCCTTGAGGAATATCTATCTTTGCATTACCTTTTAAATCATTCGGATCTAAATCATCAAAATTTATATCAATATTTGCAACACCCGAAATATAAGGAGGTTTATCAACCAATGCAAGTAGTTTGGCGATTTTGGCTTTTTTCATATATAAATGTATATTTTTAGCTTTAAAATTATCTACAATAGAGTCAAATTTAACCAAAGAATTAAAGACATCACCTTTGCCGTTTATCTTTATATGTTTTATATCTCCAGTTAATTTTCCGTCTATTTTGGCACTTCCTTTTAGTTTGGCGTATTTTGTAGATATATTTTTAGCATTTATTGCAAAATCAAGATCAAAGCTCTTTTTCCATATATCTATATCGCCGTTTAATGCTACTTTAATGTTTTTATAAAGATAAATTTTCATATCCAAAAAATTAGGCTTCAGAGTAAAAGATGCTATATGGGCGTCAATATTATATTTTTTAGTAATATAACTGTTTATATAGGGTCTTAAAAAAGCGTTACCGGTATCAGTAAAAAGCAGTAAAAAAGCAGATACGGCTACCAATATGATAAATAAGATTATTCCACTCAATATCTTATACATAAATTTTCCTTCTTATTTATCTTTAGTCATCTCGACTAAAGATAAATGAATTTTATCATTAAAATACTTGACTTTTTCCTAATATTTTTGTAAAATTTCAGCACTCAAATAAAAAGAGTGCTAAAAATCATAAAAATTTAGGAGGCTGATATGAATTTTCAACCATTAGGTCAAAGAGTATTAGTTGAAAGGCTAGAAGAGCCTACAACAACTGCTACAGGTATAATTATACCTGATAATGCAAAAGAAAAACCTTTAACCGCAACTGTAAAAGCTATAAGCAAGGAAGTAGAAGAAGAAGGAAATATCGCAGTTGAGGATAAGATAGTATTTGCAAAATACTCTGGAACTGATATAACACTAGAAGGTAAAGAGTATTTGGTGCTAAATACTGATGACATTCTTGGTGTATTAAAATAAAAGGGAGGAATGAAAATGGCAAAAGAGATAAGATATAGCGATGAAGCAAGAAATGAATTATACACAGGCGTTCAAAAATTAGCTGATGCTGTAAAAGTTACAATGGGACCAAGAGGAAGAAATGTACTCATCCAAAAAAGTTTTGGAGCACCGGCTATCACAAAAGACGGTGTTTCAGTAGCAAAAGAGATAGAACTTGCCAATACCATAGAAAATATGGGTGCACAGCTTGTAAAAGAAGTGGCAAGCAAGACTGCCGATGAAGCAGGTGACGGAACTACAACCGCTACAGTTTTAGCTCATGCAATCTTTAAAGAAGGTTTGAAAAATATAACAGCCGGAGCCAATCCGGTAGAAGTTAAAAGAGGAATGGATAAAGAAGTAGAATCTATCATAGCCGAACTTAAAAAGATAGCAAAAGATGTAAAAGATAAAAAAGAGATAGCTCAAGTTGCTACTATCTCAGCTAATGCTGATGAAAAGATAGGAAATCTTATAGCTGAAGCTATGGAAAAAGTCGGAAAAGACGGTGTTATCACTGTTGAAGAAGCAAAAGGTATCCAAGATGAGCTTGAAGTAGTTGAAGGTATGCAGTTTGATAGAGGTTATTTAAGTCCTTACTTCGTAACAAACAGTGAAAAGATGACTTGTGAGATAGACAACCCTTATATCTTGCTATTTGACAAAAAGATAACAAGTTTAAAAGATTTATTGCCGGTACTAGAGCAAATCCAAAAGACAGGAAAACCTCTTCTTATCATAGCTGAAGATATAGAGGGAGAAGCTTTGGCAACATTGGTTGTAAACAAACTAAGAGGTGTATTAAATATCTCTGCTGTAAAAGCTCCGGGATTTGGTGATAGAAGAAAAGCAATGCTTGAAGATATAGCTATCCTTACAGGCGGTCAAGTGATAAGTGAAGAGCTTGGTAGAACTTTAGAAAGTGCTACACTTGATGACTTAGGAAGTGCAGGTAGTGTTATCATAGATAAAGACAATACTACTATCGTAAACGGTGCAGGTGATAAAAATGCTATCGAAGATAGAGTAAAAGTTATAAAAGCACAAATTGAAGAGACAACAAGCGACTATGATAGAGAAAAACTACAAGAGAGACTTGCAAAACTAAGCGGCGGTGTTGCTGTCATAAAAGTAGGAGCTGCAACTGAGACTGAAATGAAAGAGAAAAAAGATAGAGTTGATGATGCCTTGAGTGCGACAAAAGCCGCTGTTGAAGAGGGTGTTGTTATAGGCGGAGGTGCTGCTCTTATCCAAGCTGGAAGTAAGGTAGAACTTGGTTTAGAGGGTGATGAAGCCATAGGTGCCGCTATCGTTCAAAGAGCATTGAAAGCTCCTCTTAAACAGATAGCTGAAAATGCCGGCTTTGATGCGGGCGTTGTAGCAAATGAAGTAGAAAAATCAGACAACCCTAACTACGGCTTTAATGCTGCAAATGGTGAATATGTAGATATGTTTGAAGCAGGTATTATAGATCCTGTAAAAGTAGAAAGAGTTGCACTTCAAAATGCAGTATCTGTTGCAAGCTTACTTTTGACAACTGAAGCTACAGTTAGTGATATAAAAGAGGAAAAATCAGCTCCTGCAATGCCTGATATGGGTGGAATGGGTGGAATGCCCGGAATGATGTAATTCTTATAAAAAGATGTAATTTTTTACATAAATCCGTCATATTTTAAAATATGACGGATTTAAAAATTCCTACTAATTTTTTAACTTAATTTCAAATATAACATTTTTATGACTTTTAAATAAAAATTAAATATAAAATGATACAATACTTCTTAGTTAAGAAAAAAGGATTCTCCTTGAAGCATATATTATCTATTTTTCTTTTATTTTGTACTTTTTCTTTTGCAGGAAAATTGGATTTTATACCTGTAATAATAACTCCAAAATGGTTGAAATATCATTATAATGATCCATGTTTAGTTATCGTTGATGTCAGAAAAGCTTCTTCTTACAAAAAGGGACATTTGAAAAATGCGGTAAACATTCCGGCCTTCAAATACCTTTTTGATGTTAAACATCAATACAAAATGCCAAAATTAAATATTTTACAAAAAACTTTTAGCAAAGCAGGAATAAAAACCAATAGTCACATCGTAGTCTATGGCAATAATAAACTTATCTGGGGTGCAAGGTTTTATTGGTTGGCAAAAGTATTAGGATGCAATCAGGTAGGACTTTTAAGTGTAGGATACGGGAATTGGAAAAAAGGATATTTACCTACCACAAAAAAGATATACAAACCAAAACCTACAGATTTTATTCCAAGAGTAAACAATACTATTATCGAAACCAAACTAAGTACTCTTCTTGCTATCGGTAAAAATATCATTATAGATGGGCGGCCGCCGAAATATTTTAAAGGTTTAAAATCTCATGCCAAAAGATACGGTCATATACCTA
>JALVWI010000019.1 GCA_027038335.1 Campylobacterales bacterium
AGAATTTTTACCAAAGGGGTGCATATCAGCAAATTTGGAATAGAGATAAAAGAGTATTATTGCCCAAATAATATAAAAAATAATTTTCTTAGTTTTTGGTATGTTGTAATTCATATTCTAATAAATTATCTTCTATATTTATAACATATTTTTTTATATTATTTATCCCTTTATTCTTAAAAAGTGTTTTATATTTTTCTTTGGTAGCGGATATTTTGATATATCTATTTTTAGGATTGATAAGAACAAATACAAAAATCTTTGCCTTTTTTCTTGGATGCTCTTTCATATTTTCTAATTCATTTTTCATAAAGGTGTCTAAATTTTTTATATTATCATTGTTCACTAAAACTCTAAAATCAATCCCATGATCATTTAACAATCTTTTATTTAAAACTTTATAATACAAATATGTATCACTCTGCTTTGTAATGACACCGGTTTTGTCATGGAGTATCTTTATCCCTCCTGTTTTTACATAGCGAAAGGCTTCTATGTATCCGACAACTACAATGATGATAGCAGCAATAACATACAAAACTCTTTTCAAAATTTCTCCTTAAGACCTGTTTGTAGGATAATTTTATATTTTTGAAAAAATATTTTAGCTTTATATTGCTGGACATTTGCTTTAGCTTTAGCTAAAGAAGCTATGGCTCTGCTTAGTTCGTCAGCCGAACTAAGAGCATTTTCAAATCTTCCTTTTACAAGCTTACAGTACTCTTCTTGGCTTTTTAGCTGCTCTTTTGCCGCTGATAGTTTTGACTTTAGAGAACTTAATACAAAAAAGGAGTTTTCGATATTGGTTTTTATTTTTTGTTTATAATCATTTAAATAAAGCAAAGTTGCCTCTTTTTTTAATCTTGCGGCTTCAGCTTGCTTATCTTTGGCAAATCCGTCAAAAATATTCCATTTTACTCCCAGAGCTATATAACTTTCATCAGCATTACTATAGCCGTTACCGTTAAGTCTTAAACTATCTCCTTGCTTTTTGATACCTCCCATAATTGCAACCGTAGGATAAAATTTACTTTTTGCCAATTTTATTTCTTTCTCGCTTATATCAAGCTCTTTTTTTAAAATATTTAAATCTTCTCTATTTTGCAAGGCATACTTTATGGTACTTTTTTCTTTTTTAAATCCTGTTAATTTTATAAGTTTCAAATCTTTTCCGACTTTAACTCCGCTAATATAAAAAAGAGTGTTTACAAGTAAATTTCTTTTAGCTTTTAATGTTTCAAGAGTAGCAGTCACATCATATTTTTTTGCTTTTATATTATAAACTTCGCTTAAATTTATAAGATCATTTTTATACAATTTATTTGCTTTTTTCAAAGATATATCAAGTGCCTTGATAGCTTCTTTTGTGGCATTTATAGCTTTTGAAAGAGCATAAATATTACTATAAAGCATTATAGATTTTAGATATAGTTCTCTTTTTAAATTTTTAGTTTTTAGTTTTGATTTGACTACTTCAAGTTTTGCTTTTTCTACCATGTTCGTGATAGCATACCCTGTAAAAATAGGGTAAGTAAATCCCAACCCTAGAGATACATTGCTCTTTGTTCCTACGGGGGTAGTAATAGGCGGCATCAAAGGTAACACAAAAGTAGCAGTAGGTGTATCTTTTAGTCTTATGGCCTTAAAGTCAAGGTCAATACTTGGATAATTTTTCCCCTCATAAACTCCTACCATTTTTTTTAAAGCTTTTGTCTTTATTTTGCTTGATTTCACAAGCAATGAATTGTCAATACCTTGTATAATATTTGCAAGCTCCCCTGAAAACATTAATACAGGTAGCAAAAGTATTATCATCTTCTTCATTTTATACTCTCTTTTTTAAATTTCACGAACAATAATAGAACAAATATCGAGCCTATGGCTCCCCAGTGTGCTGCACTTAAAAATACATCTTTAAACCCATAATTATAACTCATCAATGTTTCGTATCCATTAAAAAAAGCTTCTACTTTATCTAGCGACACTCCTAGAAACTCTTTAGCATTATAGAGATAATCCCTTATAAATGTTGGATTTTGTAGCTCCTCAAAGTGCTGAAAATTTAGATTTTTAAAATACTCCATATTGTTTGTAGCAAGTGCCGTTCCGAAACTTCCTCCTACAAATCTAACATAATCCATCAAAACTATAGCCAATTCTCCTTTGTGCTTTGGAGCATTTTGCAAAAGAAGAACAGTTGCGGGAGCGAAAAAGAGTCCCATCGCTATACCAAAAGGTATGGTTAAAAGTTCTGCTTGTATCACAGGCGTATAATAATTTAAAGTCGGCAAAAGAAGATATGAAGTTAAAAGATAAATGATACTTGAAAACAAAAGTACCTTTTTTGCACCGAATTTATCACTAAGAGTTCCTGCAATCGGTGCAAAAAATCCTATAAAAACTGCAAATGAAAATACGGCAATACCGGCATCAAGAGTGGGTAACATTTTGATATGCTCATAATAAACCGGCAAAAGATAAAAGTATTGATACATACTAAAGCCCATGATAAAAGTATATAAAAATATACCGTTTGTAAAGTCCGGTTTTTTAAAAAGTGTAAAATCTATGAGCTTATGTTTTGAAATAATTTCACTAAAAGCATATAAAAGATACCCGATAATACTAGCAAAAAATAAAAAAACTATCAATTCATCATTGAACCACCCTCTTTGCTGCCCTTTTGAGAGCATAACAAGTAAGGATATAGTAGCAAGAGAGATAAAAAGAAGGCTGATAAAATTAAATCTTAGTTTTTCAAATTTTAAATCTTTTGGGAGATATAAGATGCCGGCTACACTTAAAAGTATGCCGACCGGCACATTGATAAAAAAAACCATTCTCCACCCGTAGTACTCCGTCAAATATCCTCCAAGTGTCGGTCCAAGAGCCGGTGCAAAGCTAACACCAAGTCCAAAGATACCCATAGCCAATCCCTGCTGACGAGGTGGAAAATATGAAAATATCATAATATGGCTTGTAACCATGATAAGTGCTTCACCGATACCTTGAATAACTCTAAAAAGTATGATGGAAGTCAAAGTATCACTCATGCCGCAAAAAAATGAAGCTGTTGTAAAAAGTACTACTCCCAAAACAAATATCTTTTTAGAACCAAAAGTTTTTATCAAATATTCTGTTATCAAAAGTGCTATCGCAGCTGCTATCATATAGCTTGTAATGATCCACTGTACTCCATACATATCACTTGCTAGTGGACCGGTAAGCTTAGGAACTATAACATCCACAACAGTAGTATCTAGTATAGCCATAAAAGCTCCGGTCATCACAATGATACTAAAAAGTGCTCTTTGAGAAGCAGTTATATCCCAACTCTCTTTAAAATTTTCCATTCTCAATTTTCAATTCTCAATTCTCTTTATAGCAATATTAAGGCTCATTCCCACTCTTAGTCCCTTTATCTCTTTTAGCTTTATTCTTACGACAAATCTTTGGTCAAGCTTTGTAAATTCTCCACTTGCTATATCTCTAGGAACAAGCGAAAAAGTTGATGCGGAAGCAGGAAGTATAGACTCAACTACCCCTTTAAATTTTTTATCTTTTATAGCATCTGCTTCTACCTCTACGCTATTTCCTACTTTTACTCCGTGAAGCTTTTTTTCTGAAAGCAAAACTTCTGCATGCAAGTCAGCGGGATTTACAATAGCATATACAGGATAACCTTTGGCTATGACTCTTTTGTCATTAGCAAATTTTTTAGCTATCACTCCGTTAAACGGGGCATAAAGTTTACAATATGTTATCTTCAACTTTAATTCTTTTAAAGTATCTAAAAGAGCTTTTTTCTTAAAACTAAGAGCTTGGATATTTTTTTCTAATTCTTTGAGATTTAATTCACTATTTTTTACAAGTTTTAATTTCTCTTTGATATTTAAAAGTTTAAATTTTGCTCCATTTAACTCCTCTTTCTGAGCTGAAAGTTTTTCTTTTAGAGATTTTAGTGCTGTTGAGGATTGTTCATACTTATCTTTTGCTACCAATTTTTTTGATGTTAGCCTTTTAAGTCTAAGAGTATCTTTTTGGAGTTGTTTTATCTTTGTTTCATTTGATGTGATAGAGAATTTTAAAGATACAATTTTACTTTTATATGCTTTTATATCATTTATTGTCATAGTGTTAGATATATTTATATCTTTTGCAATTTTTTCTTGCTTAATTTTCAAAGAATCTATCTTATTTTGCAAAGATATGATGGAATTTTCAACTTTTTTGGAAGCCACTATAAAATCTTTTGCATCAATGCTTGCTAGCAAACTACCTTTTTTTACTCTATCGCCCTCTTTGTATAAAAGATCATCTATCTTGCCGCCCACTTTAAAGTTTAGCACACTCAAAGAATCACTCTTTACAAATCCCGCATCGCTTACTGCATTTTTACTTCTAAAGTTAAGATACTCATACCCCTTATATCCAAAAAAAAGTATCATCAATACTATAATAACCAAACCTATCTTTTTCATCCGCTAACTCCATAAATACGATAATGAATTATATTCATATTTTTATAAATTTATTCTGAATTAAGAAATTTATTTATATAATCATACATCAAAAGCAAGGAGATATATCGGTGAAAGAGAAAATGAAAGAAGAAGTAACCGCTCTTAAAAAAAAGATGATACTCCAAGAAGCTACAAAATATATCGAAGAGAAAGGTTATCAAAATTTTAAGATAAATGAACTCTCTAAAGTATGCGGTATATCGGTAGGAGCACTTTATCAACTTTTTATTTCCAAAGAAAATCTCTTTCACGAATATGTACTCTTTCAAATAGAAAATTTTCATAAAAAGTTACTAAAATTATGCGAAGGAATTAATTCACCGAAACAAAGACTTCTTATATACACAAAAGCAAAACTTCAAACTTTTGAAGAAAAAGGAAAAACCATACAAGAGCATATCACTTATGATCCTCTTTTTATCCTAAAACTTGG
>JALVWI010000020.1 GCA_027038335.1 Campylobacterales bacterium
GCCAAAACAAAAAGAAGAGTTTGAAAAAAGTTTGGATAATTTAAAAGAGTATAAAGATATACTACTAGAAGCCGGGCTAAATTTGTCAGTCATAAAGCGATTTGCAACTGAATTTTTTAACAATAAAAATAAAAAAAGTTTTGAAGCCTTAAAAGATGCCATACAAAAGCCTCTTGATAATCTCTCTATATCATCATACCTATCACTTGATAGTTCTTTGGCAACTATAAGAGCTATGACAGATATAATCAACCAAAGAAAAGTAACAAATGAGAAAAATCTTATCTTTGACAAAGTAAAACATAACATATCTGATATGTTAGGGCAAAATTTCGGATGGGCTATAGAAGAGATGAATTTTTTAGATAATGAGCCAAATGACGGATACGAAATCATAAAGCATTTGATATTTAAAGATAAGATATTTTTTCTATGTCTAAATATAAAAGATGTGGCAAACAAACTTTATGTAACCGAGTCCATAGATCTATTGACTGAAGCGATAAAAATTACTTTGTATATCATAAGTAGGCATGAATAATGCCGTTAGAGTACTGCTACCCTCTAAAAGAGGGAGAAATTTTAAATGAAGATAAAAGTTATCCTCTTTTTGAAGTAACGATACATGGAAGTGATACAAATAGAGTAAAACTTTCTAAAAGATTGGTATGTGCTATCAAACATTTACCTCTTCGTTTAAAAATTCATTACCAAAAAGATACGATACAATCCATAGAAAAAGGTGTAGCAAAAGATCCTACACTTGAATACAACGGTAAATTTTTAGCTGAAGGGTTGATAAGTGCGGAAGAGATAACAAAAATATTTGAAAATCTCTTAAACAAACACTAATCCTCCATCTTTTTGTAAACACTCAAAATGGATATAAATAGTGTAGTGATCGCAGGTCCCAAAACCATTCCCCAAAAACCGAAAGTCGAAAGTCCGGCAAGTATGGATAGGAAAACTAAAAGTTCATTGATACCCGCATTTGTATTGAAAAACTTTTCATTTATATATTTGATGATCATAGGTTTTATAAAAGTATCTGCTATGATAGATATAACTATAACGGAATAAGCGGCAAAAAATAGAGCTTCTTTAGTATGACCCAAGGCTAACTCATACAAGGATATAGGTAGCCACATAATAGCCCCGCCAACAACAGGTATCAAAGATGAAAAACCGTACAATATACCAAGAAGCAATCCATTATATCCATAAACCTTACCTATGATACCAAATAAAAACCCTTCAAGTATAGCAGTTGTTAAAATAGAGTAAAAAACTACATTCATTACATCTGTAATTTGAGTAAATATTTCATCAACTTCATCTTTTTGCATAGGCAATACTGTTTTAAAATATCTTACCAACTCTTCAGCATAAAGATTGATAAAAAAGAAAAAGATAACTATCAAAAACATATCTTTTAAAAATCCAGCACTCATTTTACCAAACTGAGTTGCATAAGGAAGAATAAAACTGCTGATATTCTCCACATTGATTTTTGATATAAAATTATCAAAATAGCTTTGAAAATAGCTCAAAGTATCGGGAAGTTTATAGTGTAAATTTGTCAAATAAGTTGAAATTTTCTCAATATAACCGGCATCAAAGTGATTTGCATATTGTAGTAAAGTATTGACCGAATAAATAATAGGCATAAAAAACAGTATAGACATAAGAAAAGTTGATATCAAACTGCCTACGATCTTACTCTTGGTTAACTCTATAAGCTTTTTTGTAGCACTATAGGTTGCTATGCTTAAAAGTATAGCTATGATAATAGTCAGCAAAAAAGGCTTATATAAGTAAACAACTAAAACCGCTGTTAATAGCGTCATAAGAGTTAAAAAATTTTTATCTTTTTGGTGCAAACACTGTCCTTTAAAATAGAGAATTTTGACTGTTTAGTTTAAACAAGTCATAAGTTTTAGGTGTAGCAACCCTGCCCCTTGCTGTTCTTTCTATATAACCGTTGGCTAAAAGGTAGGGCTCTATCACATCTTCGATAGTTACCTCATCTTCACTTAAAGCAGCTGCTATGGTATTTAGCCCCAAAGGCTTTCCTCTTGATTCAAGAAGTATCTTTAAAAATCCCACATCTAACTCATCAAAGCCCATATCATTTACCCCAAGCTCATCAAGTCCATACTTTGCAATATCCAATGAGATACTATTTTGTCCGTCAACTTCAGCAAAATCCCTTACTCTTTTTAAAAGTCTAAGAGCGATCCTCGGAGTTCCTCTACTTCTTTTTGCTATTTCCAAGGCTGCATCTTCTTTACACTTTATATTTAATTTTTTAGAAGCAAGCTTTATGATGATAGCAAGCTCATCATTACTATAAAATTGCAGTCTAAAATGCATTCCAAATCTATCTCTAAGAGGAGAGCTTATCATGCCCGCTCTTGTAGTTGCTCCTATAAGAGTAAATTTTGGAATATCTATCTTTATCGTTTGAGCCGCGGGTCCGCTTCCGATGATAATATCAAGCCTAAAATCCTCCATAGCGGAGTAGAGTATCTCTTCAACAGCCGGTGAAAGTCTATGTATCTCATCAATAAATAAAATATCCTGCTCTTCAAGATTGGTCAAAATTGCAGCCAAATCCCCAGCTTTTTCTATCATAGGAGCTGTTGTCACTTTGATATTGGCTTCCATTTTATTGGAAATGATATAAGCTAAAGTAGTTTTTCCAAGCCCCGGAGGTCCAAAGAAAAGAGTATGATCTAACGCCTCTTCTCTTTTTTTTGCAGCCTCTATAAAAACTTTTAAGTTTTTTTTGATCCTCTCTTGCCCTATATACTCTTCCCAATTAGAAGGTCTAAGTGTCACTTCATACTGGCTTTCACCGGCAAACTTTTCTATCTCAACAACTCTCTCCATCAGTTATCTCTCTTTTGAAGTTTGCATTGGAAAGTTTATTCTCATTTTTAATTTTTCATTTTTCATTTTTCATTAATACCAATATTCTTCACTAGGAAACCTACCATCTTTTACATCTTTAACATACTCTTTTACGCTATTTCTTACAAGTTCGGCTCCGTTAAGGTATCTTTTTACAAATTTCGGCTTAAATTCATCAAAAAATCCAAGCATATCACTCCAAACAAGCACTTGTCCGTCAGTATTTTTTCCTGAACCTATGCCTATGGTAGGTATTGATATGCTATCGGTTATCTTCTTTGCCGCGTCAGCTTTTACACCCTCTAAAACTATACAAAACACTCCGGCTTCTTCCAAAGCTTTTGCATCTTTTATAAGTTTTTTTACCTCCTCTTCATTTTTACCTTTTACTTTATATCCGCCCTCAGCTCTGACAAATTGGGGTTTTAAACCGATATGTCCCATAACAGCGATAGAGTTTTGACACAACTCTTTTACAATATCAGCTTTTTCAACACCGCCTTCAAGTTTTACGGCATCAGCTTTTGTTTGCTTATATATTTTTGAAGCATTTTTTAAAGCTTCATTTTTATCCAAGTATGAGCCAAAAGGCATATCGCAAACTACCAAGGTTTTTTTTACACCTTTACAAACCGCTTTTGTATGATATATCATCTCATCAATGGATATGCCAAGAGTATCATTATCTCCTCCAAAACTCATACTTAAGCTATCTCCAACCAAAATAATATCTACTATATCATCAAAAATTTTTGCCATCAAAGCGTCATAAGCGGTAATCATACTAATCTTCTCTTTTGATTTAAGCCTCTTTATGCTATTTATATTTATCTTTTTCACAAAAGCTTCCCCTTTGTTGTTGTGAACTATTGATTTTATCTAAAAAATGATATAATATCAATCAAACAATATAAAAAAGGATTATCGTGGGTATTCAACAGAAGTTGTTTGATGATTATGACTATGACATAGTAGATGAGTTTATTACACATTTTAGCATAATGACTTATCAAATGGAAAATCTTATAATCTATTTAGCAAAAAAAGAGCAATATAAAGAAAATATCGAAGAGCTTTTTAGAATTGCCCACAATATCAAATCTGCTGCCGGCTTTTTAAAAATAGAGCCTATACTTAAACTTGCAACTCTCCTTGAAGAGGTTTTAGAAGAAGCTAGAGAGATTGAAGGACCGGCAAATGATGACTTTATAGATTGGTTACTTGCTATAAAAGACCAATTTGATAAATACAAAGATGATCTTGAAAATGATGCCGAAGAGTTTAGTGATTTGGATACCAATATCATAAAAATACCTACAAATTTAGAAAAAAACTAGAGAGAGAAATAATGAAAAAATTGGTTGCATACATAACATGTGCATATCCTGATATAAATTTTACTGAAGATTTGATACTCTCTTTGAAAGAGAGTGGAGTTGATTTTGTAGAGTTAGGAGTACCTTTTTCAGATCCCGTTGCCGATGGAGCTACGATAGAAGAGGCAAACTTAAAAGCATTACAAAACGGTTTTAGAATGAGTGATTTATTTGAAGTCTCAAAAAAAGTAGCCCAAGAGATAGATACTCTGTGGATGGGATATTTCAACCCTTTTTATAAAAATGGAGTTGATTTTCATCTTCAAAAAGCAAAAGATTATGGCATAAAGGGGTTTATTATTCCTGATCTTCCTTATGAAGAGGCTAAAAATTACAAAAAAGATTTTGACAACTACGATATTTCATTGATAGATTTTGTGGCACCGACTGATAGCTTAGATAGGATCAGCAACATTGTTCAAGACGCTAAAACTTTTATATATCTTGTCGCATATACCGGCATTACAGGATCAGGTAAAGATGAGGATCTTAGTGAAGTTATTGATAATATACGCAGTGTTAGCAAAACAGATATATTTTTAGGATTTGGAGTCAATGAAAAAACAGCAAAAGAGAAGTCAAAAAATGTCGATGGAGTTATAGTAGGAAGTGCCTTTGTAAAGATACTTTTAAA
>JALVWI010000021.1 GCA_027038335.1 Campylobacterales bacterium
ATACTATGAAAAGTAACTGCAAAAATATTTGTAAAGATAAAGATGTAAGTAGCGGTTTGAAGAGATTTACTATAGTTTTGCCTTCACATAAAAGTTATAATTTTGACTTAGAGTATGAGTCGGAAAACTGATGAGAACTGTTTTTGCTTTTTTGTTGATACTTTTTATCAATGGGTGTGCTACTAAAGATAGTAGTTTTGTCAATAGAGTTTTTCAGACAAACGGTGCAAGTTTGATGCAAGAGTATTTTGTAACTTTGGATAAAATGCTTTTGCAGCTAGGGGTTAAACTTAAAAAAAGAAATGGTGAAATTTTTAGTAAAGATATGCTTTTGTATCTTAAAAATGATATGAGAAATAGTACTGATACCATATCTCTTCCTTTGGTGCATACAATGAATGAAACTAGCTTTAAAGAGTATCTCAAGATAGCTTTTTCAAAAGATAAGATAAAAGATAGAGGGGATTATCTTTTGGTAGGGCTTTATAAAATGTTTTATTGGAGTTTTGAAGCAAAAAGCTTTCATAAGTTTAGTGCTATGCAGTATGAAGGAAATAAGCTCCAAGAAGCTTATGAGATACTCCAAGCAATTGCTTGGAAGATAAAGGTAGCAAAAGATAAAAATGGCAATTTTTTATATCTTACTTGGCAAAACAATTGGCAAGTTGAGCTTCAAAAAAGACTTCAAAGAGGTGAAAAACTATCTGTAAAACTTATCAAATCTCTAAAATATATCAAAAATAAAAAAGAGAATTTACTATCTTCATCCAATCTTTCCTTTGAGGCACTTTTTGCTAAAATGCTTTTTATCTATGAAAGAGCTTTAAAAACTGTAGGGGTAGAGCCGAAAAGTTTGGGTGCTGATGCTCTTAGAAGTATATTTTTGATGTTATAGGAGTTGTGATGAAGAGAGTTATGTTCTTGATCTTGGTTGGTGTGAGTTTAGTGTGGGCAAATGGTGATATTTTTTCATATCTTAACAAGTGTTCAAAAGCAAATTATGAAAAATTGCAACAAATTTTAAAGAAAAAGCCCAATCTGAAAATTTATAACAAAGCCGGACAAACTCCGTTAACTAAAGTTGCACAATCATTACAAAATTGCTACTACAATCAACCTTTGGCAAAAAGTATGATAGATAATTCAGATATTTTAGATGTGCCAAATAAAGAGGGAGACACACCTTTACTTTTGTCTTTAAGGTTGGATAAAGATAAATACTTTGCAAAATTATTGGTAAAAGAAGGGGCTGAAGTAAATGCTATATCAAAAAAAGATGGTAAAACTCCTTTGATGTTGGCGGCTATAAATAATGATAAAGATATGGTAAGAATACTAAGCGAAAGACATGCAAAAAGAGGCATAAAGGATAAGTCAGGTAAGAGTGCATTTGATTATGCCTTACAAAGCGGCAATACAAAAATAATTCAAAAAGTATATGCCGATAAGAGAGGAAAATTTGCCTTTTTAACAAAAGACAATAAGCCTATTCTATTGCAATTAACTAGAAAAGGTTTCCACTTGCAAGATAAAAAATTAGATCACAAAAAGATACTATTTTTGTATGCAAATCATAAGATATTTGATACTCTTTGCAAATCAAACCTAAAGCCTGATACCCTATATCTAGTTATGATAAATTATGATGAAAAGATAGACGAGTATAAAAGCTGCAAAAGCAATGTAAAGGTAGTAAAGTTTAATGAAGATTTTTATAATATTTTACTAAAAGCTTTGAGATGGAGAACACCTCCTATGTTTTTGCTAAGAGATAGCAATGGACGCATTATATCTTCGGGTATTAATATGAAGACATTTAAGAAAATAATCAGTAGATGACTACCGATTATTTGTCAAGAAAATTTTTAACTTCCTCTTTTGTTTTTACTACTTCACCGCTTCCGTGGATGACTTGTGGGATGCAAGATGTGCATACATAAACTTCTTCGCCTCTACATATTGACTTTAGATATACTCTATTGTCATTTTCATTTGACTCGCTAAGACATACATGACATACGACTTTTTCCATTTCCTCTCCTTGTTGAAGCCAAATTTTGCAATAGAATTCATTGCAAAATTTGGGTTATAAAAATAAGATAAAATTATACTAAAAAAAGCTTTAAAGTTCTTGAGTTTTTTTATAACAGGCTTCCATAGCTTTTATAAAGGCATCCCTTACTTTTCCCTCTTCGAGTTTTGCCGCACCTGCCGCGGTTGTGCCTCCGGGAGAAGTTACTTTATCTTTTAAAAGAGCGGGATGTTCATCTTTTAAAAGTTCACCTACTCCCTCAAAAAGATATGCGACATATTGGTAGCTTATAGCTCTGTTAAGTCCAAGTTTTACCGCTCCGTCGCTTAAGGCTTCAGCTACAAGTGCCATCCAAGCCGGAGCAGAGCCGCCAATGCCCGTAGCAATGTCAAGTTCTTTTTCGCTCTCAAGCCAAAAACATTTGCCGATACTGCTTAGTAACTCCAAAGCTGTATCTTTCATCTCTTTGTCGCCACAGACCGATATAACAGCTTTTTGCTTAAGTGCCGCGATATTTGGCATAGCTCTTATGTAGCTTTTTGCTTTGATGGAGTTTTTAAGCCTTTGTAGATTGACTCCGGCGAGTATAGATACAAGAGCTTTAGCAGTTCCAACTGTTTGAAGTGAAGATAAAGTTTGCGGTTTTATTGCAAGTATTACTATAAGTCCTTCAAGATTTGGTATCTCATTGACTATCTTTATATTTGGATAAAGCTCTTTTAACTCTTTTACTCTTGGCTTGTACTTTTCTACGACTGTTATATCATATTCTTTAAGCCCTTGTAGCATTGCTCCGCCCATATTGCCTGCACCTATGAGTAATAGTTTCATCTTTAACCTTTATTTTTCTATAATTATACTATAATATCTAAAAAAATTAACAAAAGGATGGAAATAATGCCGATGTTAGATAGTTTTATGGTTGATCATACCAAGATGCCCGCACCTGCAGTGAGAGTGGCAAAACATATGAAAACACCTTGCGGTGATACTATCACTGTTTTTGATCTTAGATTTTGTAAGCCAAATAAAGATATACTCTCTCCCGAAGGCACTCATACGCTAGAGCATCTTTTTGCCGGTTTTATGAGAGATCATTTAAATAGTGATGATGTGGAGATCATAGATATATCGCCGATGGGGTGTAGAACAGGCTTTTATATGAGTGTTATAGGAAGTCCTGATGAGGGCAGGGTGGTAGTAGCTTGGGAAAAGTCTATGAAAGATATACTAAAAGTAAAATCCCAAGATGATATACCGGAGCTAAATATCTATCAATGCGGCTCAGCTCATATGCACTCACTTGAAGATGCCAAAGAGATTGCACAAAATATACTAGATAAAGGCATAGGCATTATGAGCAATGAAGCATTGAAGCTTGATGAGAGTTTGATAAAATAGGTTGTAAAAGTTTTTTACGACCTATTTTAACTTACGGATATCAAAAGGTTTGCCGTAGTAGTATCCTTGTGAATAATCAATACCTAGCTTGGCAACTTCTAAGGCTATATATTTATTTTCTACAAATTCACCGATACTTTCAAAGCCGAACTCTTTTGAAATTTCTACTATTTTGGTAACCAATAGATGAATTTTTGGATCATCTATATTGTTGATAAGGCTTCCGTCTATCTTAAGTATATCAATATCTAACTTTTTTAAATATACAAAGTTAGAGTAACCGCTTCCAAAGTCATCTATAGCTATACGAACACCCAGATCTTTAAAATTTTTTCCCATCTTTGACACTTCCCCTCTCATAAACCCCGTCATATAGCCAAATACATCATAAAAATTGTTCAGATTTTCACTACAGTTGTTTTTTTATAAAAATTTATACAGTTTTGATTGCGGTTTTATTGTTTATTGTAGTAACTCTATTAGTTCACTTTCTTGAGTTAAATTTTTAAGTTGTTTAATATGCAAGAATTTATGAATATCTCTACCCAATCTTAATTTATCTTTTTCATTTGTATGGTTAGACTTCATATAAAGCACTCTATTATCAATTTTAACCTTAGATATTTCTAATGCATTAAGAGCCTCTTTTATATTATCTGGAGTAATAGTGTATTTTTTAAAAGATTTAGACTTTTTAAGTCTAATCTCTAAATCTCTTTCTATCATAAAAGCAATAAAACAAACTATAAAATGAGCCTCTATTCTACTCTCTTTGTAATGATATATAGGTCTTGTATCAAATGTAGATTTTAACACTTTAAATGAATCTTCAATTCTATAAAGATTGTGATAATTTTCTATAACCTCTATAGCTGATAAATCCTTTCTTGAAGTGGTTATTGCATAAAATCCGTCATATCTCTTATCATTTTTAATCTTTACCCAATCCAATCCCATAGTAAAGTTTTTACAGTTATCATCTTTTGTTGTTTTAAAGATATATTTTTTAAAACTTCTAGTTGAAGTTATAGATGATTTTAAATTATCCATAATAATTTTATTTGCTTTTTCCAAACCTCTTTCTCTATCAATTCTATCCTTTTTTGCTCTTTTGGCTGAGTATGTGCAAATAAGCTTTTCTTGCAAGATTATCTTTTTATTTTCTATTTTACCTGTTAAAGTATCTTCTTCTTTATATTTTATAATATTTTCATAATCTCTAATGTAATAAGAGTATAATCCCTCTTCGCTATCAATATCATTTATGATATTTGTATAATTTTTAATATTTAAAATATCTTTTTGAATATCTTGAGGCATAGATTTTATCTTACAAGCCATTAGATAATCATATCCAGCATCTTTTATTGTCACCCGCAATGCTAAAATACACCACCAACGCAAAGTAAAAATGTACCACTTTGTTTAAAAAGGGTATTATGCATTTCAAATAAATATTTGGAGTGCAAATGTGATAAGTAAAGAGGAAT
>JALVWI010000022.1 GCA_027038335.1 Campylobacterales bacterium
TTACTCACAAATTATCCTTAATCCTCTTTCCACGGACAAGGTGGAAAAATCTTTTTAAAAAACCAAATAGATGGGCAAAAATTGGTAAATGCCCAAACAAGAAGCATAAATATAACAAATGACTGCAAAACAACCGCAATTTGAAACATAGTTTTATCCCCGCTTGCTCCAAGTGCAAAAAAAAGTAGCGTAATGCCAAGAACTATGGCGGTTAATATCCTTTGCATTCTTTGATAACACATATATTCTCCTCTCTTTTTTAAATGATATTATACTTATTTTTACTTATCTTTCCCATAAAAGTGCTATATCTTCTATGCCGATATCTCTTCTTCTTGGTTTTATTATTTTGATAGATATGGGATAATTATCAATAGAAAAATTTTGTTCCAATTCATCAACTTGTTCTTTAAAATCTTTTTCAAGACTTTTCAGTTCATCTTGAGCACTTTCTAAAAGAGATTTTGCTCTTAAAACATCATCTTTTTCATCAAATATCTCTCTACCTTTTTTTATAGATGAAGCACCTCTTGAAACGGTTGACCTTGATAATTTTTTTCTGCCGAATATCGCACTAAATATAGTCAACCCTATATCTATAAAAGTTTCAGTTGTTTTGGAAGTAACATCACTTTTTTCTTTTTCTACTCTTATTTGAGCTTTTTCTATGCGGTTTTGCAACCGAGTATAATTTTTTTCATATTTTTGTTTGAGTTTTTGCAACTGCTGTTCTTTTCTATCTCTTAACTCATTTTGTATAGCGATAATAAAGTCTTTTTTAGATTGATTTAAAGAGGATTCTAATTTTAAATCTTTTTGATAAAAAATTTCAATCTTTTTATTTCTGTATAAATAATCCGCCAAAGAGATGCTAAAATTTTTTAAACTCTTTTGTTCGCTAACCAAAGGAGGCAATTTAGCGTAAGTTGCTTTTGGATTGTAAGGAGTTTGCCTAAAAAGCTCCTCCTCATAGGCTTGATCCCAGCAAATCTCTTTTGTATCTTCATCAAGCTCTAATTTTAAAGATAGTTTATTGTTTATATCTATACCTCTTTTTGCATCATAAAATGTAACATTTGCCAACGCATAGATAAGAGGATAAAACGGAGTTTGGGCATTTATATTTGTATCACAAAAATACTCTTTTATGTCGCCGCTTACGATAGGCTTTGATGAAGAGAGAGATGAAGATCTTTGCTTAGGCAAGGTTTGCTTATCTTTATTTTGCAAAGAATTATCTACCTTGTACTCTTTCATAAGCTTTTTAATATCCTCTTTTTTTAAAGGACCTTTAAGATATGATAAAACCCATCTAGTATAAAACTCTACCATGCTATCTTCATGGATATTTTTTAGCAAAAAGTGTCTAGGTTTTAAAGAAGCTACTAACTTTTTTATCTCATCTTTGCTTTTATCACTTTTTGAAGCTAAAGGGTCTAAAACTTTTTTAATATCTTGATCTGTTTGGAGTTTACCTATAAACCAACTGCCTATATTGGACAACCCTTTATAGTCAAGATCTACCGGATTTTGAGTACTTAAAACTACTCCTACTCCAAATGCTCTTGCTTGTTTTAAAAGTAGCATCATAGGCTCTTTTGAGGGCGGATTTTTAGTAGGCGGGAAAAATCCGAAAATTTCATCCATATATAAAAGGGTTCTCAAAGTAGAACTTCCTCTTTGCTGTCTCATCCACCCTATAAAAGCATTTAAAAGAAGTGTTACAAAAAACATTCTTTCATTATCGTTTAAATGAGATATAGAAAATATTGATATTTTGGCTTTTGCATTATCATCATAAAGCATATTTTGGATATCAAGAGGTTCACCGCTTATCCAAGTTGAAAATTTAACCGATGAAATGATATTGTTTAACTTCATTGCAAGCTTCATTCTCTCTTTTTGAGGATAGAAAGATTTTAATTGTAAAATACCGACTTTTTTAAAGGGAGGTTGAATGATAAGAGCGATAAGCTTTTCTATGTCAAGATCTTCTTCTTGTTGCCAAAAAAAGTTTAGTATATTTGATATAAGTATATGCTCTTTTGAAGTTAAAGGATCACTATCTATATCTATAAGAGAAAGAAGCGAAGATACGGTTGTATTGATAGTAGAAGAAAAAGTATCCTGATCTTCTATGATCTCTTTTGATGGAGCTTTAAAACTACCGAGTATATTTACCGGTACTCCCGCACTACTACCCGGAGTATATATAACTTTTTTAACTTTTGCAAACTCTTTTACTCTTTGTTTATCCTGATCAAAAGATTTGATACCTTTTTCCCATGTAGAAGCTACTTTTTTTGCCAACTCTTTTTTATTCATTCCTTTTGCTAGAGCTTCATTATCATCTATCCAAGGCTCAAAATCTTTAGGCTCCAAATCCTCAAAAGCTAAACATAGATCTCCCATATCGCCTTTAGGATCTATCACGATAGCGGGTATATTATCTATAAGTGCCTCTTCTATGATATCTATACCGAGACCGGTTTTGCCTGAGCCTGTCATACCTATGATAGCCGCGTGTGTTGTCAAATCTTTTGATTTGTATAGCATATATGAGTCATCATCACTCTTTTTTCCCAGATAAAAAAGACCCAATTTTTCATATATTTTTTCCATATCTGCTCCTTTTGAGAAAAAAATAATATTGTAGCATTAATTTTATAAAACTTTTACAAATTTTTAGATATTCTATCTTTGGAAATCATAAAATTATTTAAGGAGAGAAGAAATGGTAAAAAAAGTTATGTTGTTGCTTTTGAGTGTTGTTTATATATTTGCTATCAATTTGCAAACAGCAAGCAAAAGTGAACTTATGAGTATCAAGGGGATAGGCAAAAAACGAGCTGAAGCTATCATAAAATATAGAAGAACTCACAAGATAAAAAAGGCTGAAGATATTTTGGGCATCAAAGGGATAGGTAAAAATGTAATAACAAATATCAAAAAAGGCATTAAAAATAAAAAAAGAGTAACAAAGAGTAAAAAAGGTGTTAAAAATAAAAAAAGAGCAGTAAAAAGTAAAACAAAAGTTAAAAATAATAAAAATTTAAAAAAGAGAAAAATAACGCATAAAACCAAAAGAAAAAAAAGTACGATAAGCGCTAGTAAGAAAAAAAGTAAAACAAAAAAAACAAGAAGTAATACTAATCTAAAAAAGAAGAACAAGACAAAAAGAGTAAGAAAAGCTAGCACAACAAAGAAGCCTAGAACAACTAAAAAACATAGAGTAGCAAAGAAACACAAAGTAACAAAAAAGACAAGAGCGGCAAAGAAAACAAGAAAGTCAAGAAAAAGTAAGAAAAAGTAAATTTAAAAACAAATTTTTAAAGGAGAATTTATGAGCAAATTAGACGAAAAGATAGAGTTATACTCTTCAAAGATCAAAGATATTGAGCCAAAATTTAATGCAGATCTTTTAGCAAAAGTTACAAAAGGACTTGGTCCATCAATATATAAAAAAGATGCCGAATCAATAGCTTGTTCAAGCAGTAGTGAATTGGCAAGAGTAAGAGAGTCATTTCTTAAAAAGAAACTTGGATTAAAAGAGGATGATGCTACCCTTGATGCGGCAATCAAAGGGGTTTGTGAAAAAATGGGCTCATCAAATAGAAATAAATATAGAGCTATTTTTTACTATCTTCTTGTCGAAAAATTTTCAAAACAAGATGTATATGCTTAAACGACTCTTCTAAAGAGTCGTTTTTTATCTTATGATTGTTATTACCGGTTCTATTGCAACAGGAAAAAGTAGTGTCTGCACTATTTTAAAAGAGTATGACATAGAGGTTGTAGATGCCGATAAAATATCTCATGACATACTAGACTTTAATGTTGAGCATATACAAAAAATTTTCGGCAAAAAGTATGTCAAGAACAAAAAAGTCGATAGAAAAGAGCTTGGTAAGCTGATCTTTAGTGATAAATCAAAAAAGAAAGATTTAGAAGATTTACTACATCCTAAGATAAGAGACGAAATATATAAACAAGTTAAATATTTAAAAAAAAATAGAAAAAAATTTGTTGTAGATATACCCCTTTATTATGAAACCAAAGGATATGATGCCGATATTGTAGTTTTGGTTTATGCTTCAAAAGAGTTACAGATAAAAAGAGTTATGTGTAGAGATAAATGTTCTAAAGAAGAAGCCCTTAGCAGGATAAATGCACAAATAGATATAGAAAAAAAGAGAAAATTAGCTGATTATGTTATTGATAATTCAAAAGATATAAAGCATTTAAGAGATGAGATAAAAAAATTTATAGATACTCTCAATCTTTAAACGGAGACAATAATGCAAATTTCAAAATATAGTGCAAGCGGAAATGATTTTGTGATTTTTCACACATTTTTAGAAATTGATAGAAGCGAACTTGCCAAAAAACTTTGTCATAGACAGTTCGGTATAGGAGCGGATGGGCTAGTAGTGTTACTTCCGAGCAATTCAAGCGAATATGACTTTAAGTGGCAATTTTATAATAGCGACGGAAGTATTGCCTCAATGTGCGGTAATGCAAGCAGAGCCGCGGCTCATTATGGCTTTATAAACGGACTTTGCAAAGAAAAGACAAAGTTTTTAACCGGAGCGGGTATCATAGAAGCTGAGGTAGAAAATGATATAGTCGAAAGTGCCTTAACTCCTACAAAGATAATAAAAGAAGAGTTTGAAGATAACGGTTTTATTTGGTCACATTATGATACGGGAGTACCGCATCTTGTAACTTTTGTGGATGATTTAGATATTTATGATACAAAAATAGCAAGAGATATGAGGCAAAAGTATGATGCCAATGTAAATTATGCTAAATTTGATGACGGTAAAATTTATATAAGAACTTATGAAAGAGGTGTGGAGGATGAAACATTGGCTTG